>CANRJF010000090.1 GCA_947630855.1 uncultured Lachnospiraceae bacterium | reverse complement strand
CCCGCTCTCATCCACAGGCTTAATCTCTGCCTCCGGAATCTTGGGGGGAAAATCTCCAAACAGGGTATTCGCCGGAATTACAATATTCGTAATAGGGTTTAACGGACTCTCCTGGGAAAGCAGGCGGATACGCTGCACAGCCTTCTCCCCCGGTAAAAGCTGAACGCCTGATACCGTTACAGTGTCATACCCCTGGGCGCTGACCCTGACAGTATACTCTGCATAGGGCTGCTGCTCCGAAGGCTCCATACTGTATTCTAGCGGCGGGGTATCAAGAATAATTCCCTCCGTCTGCCCGGAAGAATCGGTGGACACCTGCTCAATCTCACTGGAAGGGTCTCCTGTATAAGAAATCTCCACCGTGGCATCTTCAATGGGAAGTGCACCGGATGCAGATTCTACATTTACCTGAAGGCTTCCCTCATCCGGGTTATCTGACTGTAAATACCTGATATTTTGTTTTGGCATATCCTGTCTATCCTTACAAAACTTCTCAATTAAATATATGCAAAAAAGGATATCCTGTGAATCAAAAACCCCGCTGAAATCAACGGGGTATCAAACCTGCAGCGCAGCAGAGCAGCCTGAATGTCAATTTAAAATCTGATTCGTACCCTGAATTACCGTCTGTACCTTTGCTGCCATCCGTGCCACCTGTTCCATGGAATTTTTAATCTGCTCGCTGTTGTCGGAAGTGTTATTTGTTCCCACAATTGCCTCATCCACAGCTTTCAGTAAATCACCTATCGTTTCATCAAATTTATCGATAACAACATTTACATCCTCAATGGCTGCATGGATTCCCTCGTCATTTTCCCTGGCGCTTCCCACAGACTGTTTGGAACTGGCGGACAATTCCCTGATATTCGTGGCAACCACGGCAAAGCCTTTCCCTGCCTCCCCGGCTCTTGCCGCTTCGATAGCAGCATTTAAGGAAAGCAGATTGATTTTTCCGGCTATTTTTTCAACATCCTGTGTCATAATGTTATATTTGCCCACACTTTCGTTGATATTGCCCATAGCTTCCACAATCTTATGGCTCAGAAGGTTCAGCTCATTCATGTGCGCCGCCACTTTCTGCATTTCATCAGAACTTTTTGCCCCGTAAGTATGTATGGAATCAGCCTGCTCCCTAACCTTGCCAATATTGCTGGAAAGCTCTCCAAATACTTCCATTAATTCCTGATTCATGGCAAGCACCTGCTGATGTATTTCCGCCACCTTGCAGCGCTCTTCCCCTACCATTTTCATCATATACTCATGGCAGTTTTCCTTCTCATTGATACCTTTTGCAATTGCCTCCGCCATATCCCGGCAGGATTTAAACCCGCAGGAATGACAGTCAAAATGCTGCTCCACATATGTATCCTTGCCCAGGTCATGGAATACCTTTTCAATATCCGCATCGGATATCTCCTTGCTCTCCACTTTCTTAGAATGATAAACACGAAGAAAATCTTCCAGTCTTAATGTCTTGTCAAACTCTGCAAACTGCTTGTCCACACCTTTTTTCGTTGTATTCTGCTTTCTGACTTTGCGGGTGTAACGCTCCACGGAATGCATAATGTGGTTCATTTCAAAACGATGATAATTTACGCCGGTGGCAGGCCCGCCATTACAGCCATTTCCACAGTTTAACACATCAAATACAACCGGAAGCCACTCCGGTTCCTGGTCTAAGTATGTATCCAAATCATGATACAGATGGTCCGTACCTTCGGAAGTTAAAACCGACAATTCCGGTTCATGAATTAACAGATTTTTCATTAATCCGCCAGGCTTTGAGTAAATGGATCCCTCCAGCCCCTGGTGGTCATCAAATTCAAACTCACTGTATATTTTTACTTTGGGAAGTTCTATATTTTTTTCTCTAAAATAATCCCAAAGATGTTCCATCGTCACGTTATAATCAATAAAACCTATATCGGCAAACTCATCAATTTTGGCAATACAGGGTGACAACGCCGCAATTTTTCCCTTATACCCCAGCACTTTTCTCATATAAATGGCAATACATGCCATAGGGCTGTGTACCGGTGACAAGTGGGGAATCAGTTCCGGTTTATGACGGACTACATAATTTACCACTGCCGGACAGGGCTGTGAAATCAATTTTTTCCCCGGATTCTTCTCCAGGTAACGCAGATGCGCCCATGTGCAGATATCCGCCCCAAAAGCCACGTCATAAATCTTGCTTACGCCCTGATTGCGAAGCCACTGTAATGCATGACGCCAGTTTCCGTCGAAAGATATCTTAATAGCCGGAGCCGCAATAACCGCCAGTTCCTTTTTTGCCTCCAAATCAGCGAGAAATTGGTCAATATCATCACGAAAACTTCTGGCTCCATGGGAACATGCCCGAATACATGCGCCGCACTTAATACACTTGTCATCATTAATGGTAATCCGCAAAAAGCCTCTTTCGTCCATCCTGGCAACATTTGCCTCCGGCGCGGGGCACACCCTGACACAGGCATTACAGCCTACACACTTTGTCTCATCAACGTTTATTATACTCATTTTTATCTGCCACCCACCTTACTGAAAATATAGATGTTGTGCATCTCTTTCCTTATAATAACAATAATAACACATTTTGCAGATAAAGTCACTGAATTAGTTGCTTTTATTGAACAACCTTTAAAAAAATATTCTATCGGCAGGATGTGCTGATAGATTCGATTGCCACTGCTCCCCCTCTTACAATCTCAATACGCTTATATTTGCTTCTCAAAAGCGCAATCAGTTCATTATTTCTCCGTTCTGTCAGCTTACACTCCAACAGTACACTGTCCGTACCGATATCTGCCACCTGCACATTAAATACCTGGGCAATCTGAAACACTTCCTCTTTTTCCGCCGTGGTACAGTTTAACACTTTTGCAAACAAAATTTCTTTCATATGCAGCGGCACATTTGTCAGGTCAATCACCTTGATTACTTCCACCATACGGTTTAGCTGTTTTTTTATCTGCTCAAAAGTAATATCATCGCTGGTGACGCAGATTGTCATCCTGGACACCGACTCATCCTCCGTGGTTCCCACGGTAAGACTTTGAAGATTGTAGGATTTGGCAGAAAACAAACCGGAAACTTTCGCCAGCACGCCAACCTGATTTTCCACATACAACGCAATCCATCTGTTTTTCATGTTCCGCCCTCCTATTTCAAAATCATTTCACTCATGGGATTGCCCCCCTTTACCATGGGAAGCACCAATTCATCACTGGAAATTATAAATTCAATAATGGTGGGAGCATCCGTATACCCTTTTGCCTCCCGCAATGCCGGAAGTATCTCCTCCTGCCGCTCCACCCTTATGCCATGGGCATTATATGCCTTTGCAAACGCCATAAAATCAGGGACATAGGGAGGACATGCTTCCCCCGGCCCTTTACAATCCGCAGGACAGGTATTCCGCTTTCTAAGACAGGTAGCTTCATACCGTTTTCCGTAAAAAAGCTGCTGCATCTGCCGTACCATCCCTAAATACTGGTTGTTTAAAAGACAGATAATCACAGGCGTTCCCTCTGCCACCGCAGTAGCCATCTCCTGCATATTCATCTGAAAACCGCCGTCCCCTGTAATACACACTACCGGTTTCTCCGGGTTTCCGATTTTTGCCCCGATTGCCGCCGGAAATCCAAACCCCATAGTGCCAAGGCCGCCGGAGGTAATAAACTGCTTTTTCCCTCCATATTCCAAATACTGGCTTGCCCACATCTGATGCTGGCCCACATCGGTCACTAAGGTAACTTCCTCAAAGGACTGATTGATGCCCTCCATAATCATCTGGGGCGTCATGCCTTTATCTCTCCGCATGGTAAGGGGATTTTCCTCCTCCCATGCCCTGATTTCTTCCATCCATTTCTTTGTTTTCTTTGGCTCCGCCCACTCATTTAATTTTTCCAGGGCAAGTCCCGCATCTGCCACAATGGGTACATCCACCACTACATTTCTGGAAATGGAAGCCGTGTCTATATCAATATGGACAATTTTGGCGTTGGGGGCAAATTCGTTTAAGTCGCCGGTAATCCTGTCGTTAAATCTGGTTCCGATGGAAAAAAGTACGTCACACCGGCTTACCGCCATATTTGCGGCGTACCTGCCATGCATTCCGCAGTTTCCAATATAATAAGGATGCTGTGCCGGCAGCGCCCCTTTTCCCATAACCGTAGTAACCACAGGCACTTTCATTTTTTCCACAAAATATAAAAGTGCCTCCTGGGCGCCGCTGATATGGATGCCTCCCCCCGCAAGAATCAAAGGTTTTTCCGCAGATTTTAATATTTTGTAAGCCTTTTTTAACTGTCCCACATGCACGCTTTCATAGGGCTTATATCCCCGGATAACAACTTTTTCCGGATACTGGGCATCTCCCATTTCCGTCTGGATATTTTTAGGCAGATCAATTAAAACAGGTCCCGGCCTTCCGGTACTTGCAATGTGAAATGCCATTTTTATAATCTTGCCCAGCTCTTTCCTCTCCCGGACGGTTACGCAGTACTTTGTAATATTCCTTGCCATGCCCACGATATCCACTTCCTGGAATGCGTCATTCCCGATTAAATTAAGGGGCACCTGCCCGGTAAAACAAACCAAAGGAATGCTGTCGTAATGGGCGTCTGCCAGCCCGGTAACAGTGTTTGTGGCGCCGGGGCCGCTGGTTACCAGGCACACCCCTATCTTCCCGGTGGCACGGGCATACCCTTCTGCCTCATGGATTAATGCCTGCTCATGTCTGGGCAGGACTAAACGGATGCCCTCCTGCTTATAAAGCTCATCCATTAAATCCGTCACCATGCCTCCCGGATAACCGAATATTGTATCAACGCCTTCTTCCTGCAAGGCTCTTACAAACAATTTTCTTCCTGTGATATCCATCCAAACCCACACCTTTCCATGTACAAAATCCGTATCTGTTCATTACCCGCACAGATACGATGCAAAAATATTTCTTAAATTCTTTTACTTCACTCTTTCATATTTTAAAAAATGGTATTCCAAATCAAAATACGTCTGCTCTTCACTGTCGGCAGTTATCTTCCACTCCGGCTTTTCATCTAAATTGGGGAAATAAGCATCCGCCTCATAGGCATAATCTACTTTTGTAACATGAGCCACACGGCAGTTATCAAGAAGCATATTATATACGCTTTCCCCTCCTATAACATAAATGTCCTCACTGTCATATTTTTTTAATTCTTCCTTAAGTTCTCCCTCTGAATGAACCACAACGGCATCTTTTACCTGATACAGGGGATTTCTTGTAAGGACAATATTCACCCGGTCTTTTAAGGGCTTTCCGTTTGGAAAACTCTCCAGCGTCTTTCTGCCCATAACCACCACTTTTCCCGTGGTGTTTTCCCGGAAAAATTTCATATCTGCGGGAATGTTTACCAGAAGTCTGCCGTCTTTTCCGATTGCCCAGTTCTTATCTGCATTTACAATTAAATTCATTTTTCCCTCCCGGATAAACGAAATTCCTTGTTTCTTACGAATAGTAATATTGTAGCGAATTTTCATGAGATATGCAATAGCGGATATATTTACTTTTCCTGAAAAATAGTGTATAATATGTTGCATTGCAAAAGCTTTGGCAAAATTTATGCCAGTCAGATCCCTGCAGGCAGCCACCTGGTTTGTTGCTGGCGGAAATAAGTGATAAAGGAGAATTTACATGAGTCAGAAAAAAGTAGACCAACATAAAACAGAAAATGAAACGCTATGCCGCCCGGGCAGCCGGCATTTTAGTCTGCGCCGCACTTTTAGGCTGGGCAGGATATTCAGGATACAATATCTGGGCGTCTTCCCGTCCGGCAACAGTTACCGAGATTAGTACTGACGCAATATCCGAATATTTAAGCGGAATGGAATCGTAATAAAAAAGCAGAGAGTATCCGACCAATCAGATGCTCTCTGTTTTTTTATGGGGCTGTTTCTGCTTTTTTCAATGCATCTTTTACTGCATTTAAAATGACCATGGATGTATAAGGATTATCATTGCTGTAAGAAATATTATCTGTGGACTGTTTTTCGCAGACTTCAGAGGCAATTTCCTGCACTGCCGGTTCCATCAGAGGATACATTGTCGCTACCGTCTCATCTAAGTTTATCAGGGATACCGATTGTATCTTTTGCTCATCCACCACCACCTGTACATCTATGGTACTGTCATTAAATTGAATCGTAGAGGTATACACGCCTGCCACATATTTCATGGTTTCCGCTGTCTTTTCACTTTGCTTTGGCAAAAACATAAATATCAAAAGCAGTATCAGCAAAATTCCAAGACCGGCAAAAATAAGCGTATAAATCATCTCTTTCATATGAAGAACTACTATTTTTGTCTTCGCACTCACACCTTACATCCTCCGATTCTTCTGATTAATAAAGTGTATTCTTCACATGAGATGTCTATTCCAATTATTTTAAAATAATTTAGTTCCCTTTCTTTATCCTTTTGCCGAAACCGTATTTTCATCGTTCAGTCTGGCAATATTTTTTACAAGTTTCTGCATTTCCTGTTTTGTCTCCACGTTTCTTGCCGCCGCAATCACCTGCTGTTTTTCCTCCTCCGTCATGGCGGCATAATTGGACATTGCTTTTTCATTCATCCCCAGCCCCATGCTTAATCCCGCAGGCATTCCTTCATTGCTCACTATCATACAGGCAGTTCTCCTTTCCTATTAAAAAGATTCTTACCTGTATTTTGTACAAAATGCATAATTTTTAAACAAGCCTGCAAAAAAAGATAACAGCTAAAGTCAAATTCACGGATTCAGGTCTCAATTTCACGAATTATATCCGATTTTATTATTTTTCCCGCCGGAATTGTGACTGCCGCCGCTGCAATCAAAATATTCAATATCATAACTGCTGCCATAATTCCATTTGGGACTTCCGCTGTGAAGTGTAAAAACTGCACCACATGGGCCATATAATAATCCATAAATCTGCGGAGAACCATATTATAAAGCAGAAAAATAAATACATCTGCCAACAGTCCATACAAAATTCCCGTCTGCAATATCATTCTGTAAAATCCTATATCCGTGATACCCATTGCCCGGATAATTCCGTACTCCCTCCTTCGGGAAAGAATAGAATAATTCATGCTGTTCATAATATGAAACAAACTGATTACCAGCAGAATACCTGCAATCCCTGAAAAAAATAACTGCTGTCTGCTAAGGTAATTTTTCCGGGTTTCAATGGCTGTGGTAAAATCCTTAAGAACTGCCCTGGGCACATCCTGTATTTTTTCCAGCAGAAGCCCTCTGACCTGTTGGCCATCTGCCCCGTCAGCCAAAGAAGCATTCACAAAACTATAATCTGTAATTCCAAACTGGCTGCCCATCTGCCTGTTGGTCATAATAAGACTCTGCATATTACTCCATGATTCCGCATTCAGATAACTGTCTTCCTGGGCTAATGCCCGGCTTACTATTGCCGCAATTTCAAATTCCTTTGTGATATAATACTCACCGGGACTTTGGAATTTCAACACATCCGATGAACAATTCATATCTTTCGGCACCCTCAGCGTAATGGTATCCCCGGGATGTTTCCCATAGAAATTATAATTTCCCTGACCATCCCGATTAGCTGCCGCTATAATCTTATTTCCCTCTTTCAATTCGTCCTGACTGATTTCGCCTTCTATAACAAATTCCTGGAGCTGCTCTATCATCCCCGCATCATATCCATAAACGTCATATTTTATCCCATAAGTACCGTCATCTTTTTCCACACAGATACCTGCAAAATGCTGCCGGAAATAACTGTCTTTATTTTGCTCGTCAAAATATTCATCCCATTCCAGTTCCTGTTTCCCAATGATAAGTTCCCCCAAAATATACTTTGTCCCATAAACCTGCGATAACTCAGGCATACTCTTAAGCTCATTCACCGTATTTTCATGAATCGTATCTGAGAGAACATTGGATTTTAAGGAAATCCTGTACGCAGAGCCCAGTCCGTCATCCGATTTCAATGACATTTCTGCATGAATTTTTAAATTTTCCACCATATAAGTTGTGCAGAGAAAAATTCCTCCCCCAAGGGAAAGGGAAAGTAAAATCCCCACTGCCTTTTTCTTACTGGAAAACATAAACTTTCTTACTACAACGCCGGAAAGACTTCTGTTCCTTATGCTGTAAATTTTTCTCCTTCTTTTTATAAAAGAGGTATCCCCATTCATCACCTGCCGAATCGACTGTTTTCTCATAGAAACCACGGTACAAAATCCAACAAAAACCAATGCGGCTAAAAGGAATACAAAGCCTGCCAGCATGGCATTTACAGCCACATGAAACACGGCATCTTCTGCTTTATCCCCTTCAGATACCAGACCTGTACCGGATAACCCGGCAATAATTCCATTTCCCAATAAACATCCCAGAGAATATCCTGCCAGAAATAACAGCCACAACTCTAAAATCAAAGTGACGCCAATTCTTTTTTCACTGATTCCAAGGGTCTGCATCACTGCGTATTCCGCCCTCCGTCTGGAAACAGAAATATTAAAAATGCTGTAAATAATAAACAAACTAAAGACACACAGCAGCAGAATCATTCCACGGAAAGCAAGATTATATTCACTTTGCAGTTTCAGAATAATATATGTGAAATTGCCATGTTCATCTGTAAGTGCAAACTTTATAATGTCTAAGATGCGCTCCGGCTTTTCTCCCTTCAGATACATCACCACTTCATCATTGGCCTTAACCTTTTCACTGGAAATTTTATATTTCTGCAAAAATGCATCCAACTGTTTGTATAACTTCTCTTTCTCATCAAATTTTAAATACAGCAGAGAATGGCTTCCCCGTCCTGCAAAATTTTCGCCCACAAAAATCTCCATTTCATTGGCATCAGGCGCCCATATGCTTTTTACAATTCCAGTAAGAATATAATCCTTTCCATTTATGTTTAAAGTATCACCGATACTGCCGGAAAATCCTAAATTTCCTAATGTATAATGGTCTGCCGCAATTTCATTTGCTTCTTTGGGATAATTGCCTTCTATAAGCTCACGATGGGCCATCTGCCGGTAAGATTCATCTGCATGGATAAAATAAATGGGATACGGCTCCGCCACCATGTCTTTGATTTGAATTTTACCCCACTGCTCCACTAAAAAGCCTGTCCCCTTTTCCCCGTTGTGTACAGAGTGAAAAATCTCCGGTTCTGCCTCTAAGGAATAATGCCATTCTCCGTATACGGCCTTACTGTTTTCCAGACTGGCTATCTGGCTGCTATACATTAAAGAACTGATGCCGGACAATAAAGCAGAGGTTAAAACCATACTTGCCAGGATTGCAAAGGTCTGGCTTTTATAGTACCGCATGTACTGATATGCCAATTTTAACATACGCCCTCACCGCCCTTTCCTGGAAAAGGACGGGCTCCCGATACTACCATGCCGTCTTCAATATGGATAATCCTGTCGCAAATCTGTGCTATCCCCTCATTATGTGTGACCATGAGAATCGTCTGACTGTATTTTTTGCAGCTTGCTTTTAAAAGTCCCATTACCTCAATTGTTGTGTGGGAATCCAGATTTCCCGTGGGTTCATCCGCTAATATGATGGCAGGTTTTGTAATCAGGGCGCGGGCAATGGCTGCCCGCTGCTGCTGTCCGCCGGACAACTCATTTGGATATTTTTTCCTTTTATCCCATATTCCCAGTTCTTTCAGCAATTCTTCAATGTATCTGCGGTTGATATGTTTTCCCTTATCAAAGGTTATTGGAAGGGCAACATTATCGTATACATTCAGAACAGGCATCAGACTGTAATTCTGGAAAACAAATCCAATATTTCTCCGTCTGAAAATCGTTAATTCCTTTCTTGTAAGTGAGCCTGTTTCTTTCCCCTTCACAAAAATTTCCCCTTTTGTGGGGGTATCCAGCCCTCCGATGAGATTTAAAAGTGTAGACTTTCCTGAACCGGATGTGCCCACAATAGCAGCAAATTCCCCTTCTTTCACCTGTAAATTAATATCTTTCAGCGCCCTTACCCGGTTTTCTTTTTCGCCATATGTCTTTTCCACATGGCATAATTCCAATATATAATCCATCCATCACCGCTCCTTTTCTGTTCGTTGATACCAATAGTATAATTATGATATCTTACATTTTCTTTACAGGGCGATGATTAATTCTTACAGTTTTGTAAAGATTCACCACGGAAGTTTTGCAAAAATACAGAAAAACAGCTTCCCTCTCCATATACAGACTTCACCACAAGATACCCTTTTTCTTTCTTCAGAATCAGCTTAGACAGATACAGCCCTATGCCGGAGCCTTCTATGTGTTCTACCTCCCTGCTTCTGTAAAACCGTTTGAATATTTCCGTAATTTCCTCCTCATGAATACCGCATCCGTTATCTGCAATCTGAATCTCGGTATACATTTCATAAGGACAGACTTTTATCTGTATGACTCCTCCCCGGTCAGTATATTTTACGGCATTTTCCAAAAGATTTACAAATACCTCAACCGTCCACTTTCTATTGTGATATAACAAAATATCCTCATATGGTTCCGCTGCAAGTGTAATTTCCTTTTTTTCCATTTTTTCATATACAGTGTCTATGGCATCCAGAATTGTTTTTCTGATAGAAATTCCTTCTGCATCAAATGCAATCACATCCTGTTCCAGCTTTACCATTTTAGACAGGGAGCCTATAATCCAGTCCAGCTTGTCAATCTGCTTTTTGATTTTTTCAGTGGCTTCCTCTTTCTTTTTTTCTTCTAATTCCCGGCTGCTTAAAATATCTGTGTAGACAGAAAGATTTGCCAACGGTGTTTTTAGCTGGTGGGACATATTCGATACCAGACTCTTTACCTGTTCTTTTTCTTTCTCCGCCTTCTCAATCTGTTTTCCCAAGACTTCCTGTATTCTATGTATCTTATGAACCAGGGCTGACAGTTCCCCCTCTTTGATATCGGAAATTTCTATTTTTTCCTGGCTTAATACACAGTCTAACAGCTTGTCCATCAAACGATATGTTTTCCTGTTCCTGTAAATGCCAAAACTTACGGTAAAACATAATAACACTGCAAATATTATATTTATTACCATTTCCCTATTCCTTCCAGATGTATCCCACGCCGTGAATTGTCTTTATAAATTTGGAATCTGATGCATCACTTTCTATTTTTGTCCTCAATCTGCTGATATTAACCGAAACCGTGTTGTTGTCCACGTACTTTCCATCACTGTCCCAAATCCGGCTTAAAATCTGCTCTTTGGACAATACATGGTTTTTGTTTTCAATCAGGTATAACAGCAAGCGGTACTCCAATTTACTTAATAAAATTTCATCCCCGTTTTTATAAACCCTGCATGTATTTTTATCTATGACGATATTGCCTGAACAAAGATTTGCCGTCTCTGTCTTTTCACTGAGTATGCGTTTCACTCTCGCCTTCAGCACTCCCAAAGAAAAAGGTTTGGACAGGTAATCATTCACACCCAGTTCCAATGCCTTAATTTCATCCATTTCCGTATCCCGCGCCGTCAGCATGATAATAGGAATCCTGCTAAACCTGCGCACTTCTTTGCACAAATCAAAACCTGTCCCATCTGGAAGGTTGCAGTCAAGAAGCACAAGGTCATAAACACTTTTTTTAATTTCCCTAATCCCTTCTCTTTTGTTTCCCACATCAAAAACTTCATACCCATCACCTGTAAATGAAAAGTGCAGCCCCTCTCTTAAATCCATATCATCTTCGATGATTAACAGTTTTTTCTCCATTGTCTTCACTTCCTGGTTGTATCTTCTTATGATTTCATTTTGTATTCACTTCGCATATGATAACACTATTGTATGCTTAATGCCGGATTCCTTCAAGGGAAATCTTATCTCCTGATATTTTATACTTGAATCATGTTCTGGGCCTAACCGCTCAGCAAGTGAGCGGTTAGGCCATGAATGGTAATATGTATTCATTACAAACAGCCCTATACACTTTTTCCTTACTCCCTCATCAACATTTCAAGCAGCATAATATGATACTCTTCATCTTTAATAATTCTCTCCAATACCGCATTCACATTATCATCGTTTATCATTTTTATATGCTGTCTATACTGACGAATCGTCTCCCGCTCCGCTTCTATGCCATTCGCCAGCATTTTCCCAATATGTTCCGTAATTTTCAGATAACCCGGCGTCCACATTTTCTGTCTTCCGCCGCCGTATGCCGCCGTAAAGTTTACCCTGCCGCCCAGCAGGACAATCAACTGACTAAGCCTCTGCAAATGAATCATTTCCGCAATGGCAATTCCCAGAATCGTCCTGGCCATGGGACATCTTTCACAGGCCATGCAGTTTTCGTCATGGATATACTGCGCAACCGCACTCATCTCGGACACGGTGCCGCAATAATCAATGCTAAGCAGGTTTGCATAAGCCAGATTTTTCTCCCGAACCTGAATGGGTGGAGTGGGTAAATCCACCATAATCGGCGATACCCCGGCAAAGCTGCAGGAATTTATCAGCTTGTTTTGGTTTTCTTCCATAATAATAAAACTTCTCCTGTTTTATCACTTTCAAATAATATTATGGAGGCCATAGTCCGTTTATGCCATTTTCTTGCAAATTTTCCAGCCATCTTTAAAAACGTTAAAAATTTAATGTTTATCGTTAATTTTTTATTGACATTCATTTATTTTGATTGTATAATCAGCATAACATATAACAGGAGGTACAAAAAATGAATTTAAATCAAAGAAAAATCAATACTATCAGCAAGGTAATGGCATTAGTGTTTAAAATTGCAGGCATTTTTACAAGTATTGTTTCTGTTTTAGCAATATTCGCTATCTGTATTTTATTTTTTTCAAATGGTGAAGTGAAACAATCGTTTATGGATGCTTTTGAAGTTACAGCGAATAATGGTACTGTGATAAGTATTACATCTAATTCTCTATTGGTAATGTTTTTTTTCATGCTGATAAATACCAGCCTCATGACAGTAATAATTGCTTTTATCTATGACATATTCTGCAGCATCGGAAAAAGTTTTACCCCTTTTACAATTAAAATTACCCGCCGTATTAAGCAAATAGCCGTTATTTCTATTGTGTTGAGCCTTATTGGAGGATTTTCTGATGCGTTGGTAGATTATTATACGATTGGTGAACTGACATGGCGAATTAATTTTGCAGGATTGCTAAGCGGTATGGTCATTTTATGTCTTGCGTTGATTTTCCGTTATGGATGCGAGCTCCAGCAGCAATCAGACGAAACATTATGAGGTGAAAAAAATGGCAATAATTATGAGATTAGACAGGGTAATGGCAGACAGAAAGATTTCTTTGAAAGAATTATCAGAAAAAGTGGGAGTAGCTAACGTAAATCTTTCAAAAATGAAAACAGGAAAAATAAGTGCCATTCGTTTTTCCACTTTAGACGCAATTTGTGATGTATTAGATTGTCAGCCGGGAGATATTTTGGAGTACAAAAGATAATCAAAAACCCCCATCTCTTACGTTACAAAAACGCCTTCTGAAAGGGATTTTAAATAGTTCTCCACATTTTCATAAATCACTCCGGCCTCTGATTCCATATTACCGCCACGGTACAATACATAGCGTCCTCTGATTTTCCCAAACCTTCTCTCTGTCTGGCGGCACTTTTCTTCATCCATCAGATGACGGTACTGATTGGAAACAGCTTTCTGACTATGCTTAATTTCATAGATGTCACAGCAATTTTCCTCTGTGTCATATACAACCATGTCAAACTCTCCCACCGCAAACTGCAGTTTAAACACACGGCAGTTTTTTCCTGCTGCTTTCATGGTTTCCAACAGCACAATGTCTTCCATCATCCGTCCACGCACTTCTTCCAAAATACGTTCTGTAACCATTTTTTTCTCATATTCACTCAGTGAAAAAAATATTTCATCCTTCAACAGAGAGTAGACCAGCGCCTGTGCCTGGCAATACCGCATCCCTGGCTGTGTAAACAAAATGTGTTCCACCGGGCAGGTTTTGGCTGTCACCGTTTCAATCGGGCAATCCACGATTAAATCCAATGCTGCCAGATATTCCCTGATTTCTACAATATGTGCTTCCGTTATGCCAATGGACTGTTCCTCCTTATTGCGAATATCCAAAATGCCCATCAGGCATTTTGTCACTGCCTCTGTATCAACGGTATCAAGAACATCAGTACGTTTTTTGGAGTCACGCTCTTTTCTCAAATTAGATGCCGAAAGGCGCAGGTCATGGGATACAAAGTCCTGCGTAATAACCTTCAAAAGAAAACGATGGTTCATATCCTCAATAATGCGGTTAATAGCATTTGTCAATTCCCCTGCTTCATAAAGGGTATACAAATGCCTGAAATGACGCCCATCCTCATAACATGCCAGTGAATGCTGTATATTTCTGCAAATAGCGGTATCAATGTACCGCCTTGTTGTTTCATCATCCCGAAATGAGGCATCTTCCGCATTCAGTTCCTGGTCCTCAAAATTAATCTCCCCGGCGCGAAGCGTCCCACCATAACGGATGTATTCATCTATACTGTCAATACCCAGCAGTCTGCTGTATTCCCGATATGGAATAAATGTAGTGTGAAGGAGTTTTGCACGGTCATACAATTCTTCGTCCATTGCCAGCCAGAATCCAAGGGAATCTGTCCCGGATAGTACAATCTTCATTCCCATTGCAGCAAACACATCGGAAAAAAGAGCTGCCGAGTCGATAAAATCACCCATAAGCGTTACCTCGTCCAGAAATACATATCTGTATCCGGCATCAAATAACCGTTTAAGGTCACGATTTAACATAGCCATCGTGTCCCTCCGCCGTATTTTGATATAAGCAGATTTTAACTGGTCTTCCTGTGTCATCTCTGCCACTGCCTGCCGCAGCATCGTTGTCTTTCCTGTCCGTCTTAGTCCATAAATCAGGCAAATCCGAGTTCTTTCCTCACTATACAGATAATTTTCCAACTGGGAAAAACAATCTCTTTTCTCCCATCCTTCCACATCTTCTGACAGGGCAAGAAGTTCCCGACGAACGATTACGTTACATTCAAAAGAAACCGTTTCCTGCTGTTCCAGTCCATCTGCTTTTTTCTGCATCTGTTTCCTGTCCATGCTGCACCTCCTTCGTAACCTTATTCTACCTTGTTGTAACCTATTTTTCAATAGGTTACGCATTTAATATCTAATTGTAACTTCCATATTGTTACTTTTCACGGGGTGGGGAAATAGGGTATGACAACCAGGGGCTCTTGCGGGCCCCCTTATCCTGCTTTCTGCTCAGATATATCTGTATTATGAGATTCCGGCTTTTCAATTTTCGGCTTAACCGGTCTCTGCCTTTTGAAAATTTCTTTTACCGCTTGGTAAAGGTTATCC
>CANRJF010000089.1 GCA_947630855.1 uncultured Lachnospiraceae bacterium | reverse complement strand
TAGCCAGGACAAGGCAAGTTCCGCCAACAATGATTGCGTCCGTGTGTCATAGCCAGAGAAATCTATATCATAAATTTCCCCGCCGATTAGTGGTACAGGCTTTTCGCAAATGCGCAATCGTTGGAATATGTTCCGGTATCGTTCCATAATGGGAGCAAAATCTTCGCAATCTGCTTTTTCCAGAGCCTCCATGGTCAGCAATGATTCACATGAAGAATCGGAGGATTGGATTGTCAGGCGAAACATGTCCCGAAGCAGTGCTTTCTGTTGTATGCCCAGCAGTGCCGCCATGTTAAATGCATCCAAGACGGCTTCCATGGCATCGTCTGGAGTTTCACATTGCCCATTTTGTGCTTCAATGGGCTGTAAAAGCGGAAAGGGAAAGCCCTCTTTCCTGACAGAATAATGTATGATTTTGCCTGTGGAATATTTATCCCAGTGGTGCGTGGAATTATAGTTGAGAACTACAATTGAACCGCCTGTATGGGCAAGGCTCGTTTCAATTTCTTGCAGTGCTACGGTTTTGCCCGTACCTGATATTCCTGTAATGAGGAAATGCAGGTTGGCAGTTTTTTCAGATATTGTGACATTTGTTTCACAACCATCTGTTTTCCCTAAATTAATTTTCATGGCTTTCTCCTTTCACGTTTATCATTTCAGCCCAGGTCAGCTTGCCAGGAAGGTCAAGTTTTTCCCTGGGGATTTTAACAGTATGTATTTCTTTGCTCTCACCAAAAGTAGAGATAACGATTGTTTTGATGGTAAAATAATTGCGTTTGCCGCCCTGAGTAACAATCAATCCTTGTTTTTTTAAAATATTTTTAATTTTTACAAAACTGCTGGTTTCTTGCCATGGCTCGAAAATTTTCCGAAGCATAGATTGAGGTAGATAATAATACTTCGTGTCGTACATGGCTAGTTCATCCACATTTTCAAAGGCTGTTGGGGGACATTTCTCCCGGTCAACAATGCTGCAAATGTCTTTTGCTGCATTAAAAAACATTCGGAGAAATTGCTTTTCTACTTCGAGATTATCAATTTCCAAAACCTCAAACTCTGCACTTAGCTGTTTTATAGTATCTTCTAATGGAATGCTTAGTGTAAGTTTTTGCGGATTTAAATCTTCCAAAAGCAGTTTAAATACGGCTGATGCTGCGTTAAAGAAACGATATCCCATGTTGTTATCATTTTGACGGTAACCATCCGTTGCCACCAGCCTGTCAATCTCACGAAAGATGGAATTTTGGTTTTTTTCGATATATTTTAATAGGGATAACGTAAATGTATGCCGGAGATTTTGCTCCTCAGCAGTAGTGTGTATTAAAGCAGAAGGCTGTATGTATAGGATTCCTGCAAGAAAGTCTGTGATTTCTTCCGGAGGGTATCCGCGGAACCCCACAATAGAAATGCAGTGCTCGCTTTTTTGGGAGTTTAAGAGCGTCCGAAAATACCGGAGGTTTTCATCGCACCTTTTTCCCCCGTAGTAATCTACATAAAACAATTCATATTCGCTGCTGCGGTAAAGCGTTTCCAGTTCATTTTTTTTCATATCAAGGGAGGCATATGCCTCCCTAATATCTGCAAACCCTGCTAACTCGTTATATATAGCTTTAAGCTGTTCGCTTGAATCAGCAACTAAACCAATGGGTTCGGTAAAGCAAATTCCTCTGGAACAAAGTAAGGGGTACAAACGAATCCCAATGTTTAGTATCAAAATTTTTTTGAAATTCGTTGTGCCAAAATGACTGCCTAAATAATGTAAGTATTTATTTAAAATATTGTTCTGCATTTTGTAAAACCTTCTTCCAAGTAAGTGCATCTGGAAAAGCGTATTTAAAACCATCATCAGTTTTATACCAGCCGTGTTCCGGTGGAATTGGCAGTAGTCTTGAAGACTGTGATGCAGCAATAATCAATCCGCGGAAGATTTCAGCTTCTTTTTTTGCTCCATAACCCAAAATGATTCCCGAACGTTGATATATTGTCTTTAAATTTTTTTCAATCATTGATTCATTCGCAATCCATAGACTGATTTCTTGTTTGGGCTGATTGTTTATAATTAGATTCAGTACACGAGAATCTGCTTTTTCTGCTAAAGATGTATACAAAATAGAATCGATAATCTTTATGGGCAGTGCAGTCCTTTTAACACTGCCATTGGCTGTTGTCTGTACTATTACCGCCTCGTTCAAGGAATTGATAGTAATATTTTGCTTTTTCATTTCACGCAGAGCTTCCTGCTGGGCTTTTTGTTCGTATTTCATTTTATTTTTCCATACTTCTGCCTCAGTATCTATGTGTTTTTTCTCCCGGTATGTGTATAATTCAAGTTCTCGTTGAAACATGACGTTATTATAACCTCCCGGAATTGAAGGTAAATTATTATTGTAATACATTAAAAATTATTTCTCCTTTACATTTACATGATTTTACATGATTTTTTGTGGCGCCATGCTTTTATGGTATAACGTCAAAGGCAAAAAGTATATCCCATAGAAAAATATTTTTGTGTACTGAAAAGAATATATTTGCTATAATAACAGCATAAAAAGAACCTAATATATTTTTTTGGAGGGAAATATGGAGAACAAAGAAATCTATAATGATAGAATAAAGTTTAATAAGGCATGTTCAACAATCGAAAAGATATTGGAATATTCCCTGTATTTTCCAGAGATTGAACCAATAGATAGTGAGTGTGAAGACGATTGGGTTCCACTGGCGTTGTTGAAATGCCATCAGAATTGTCATAAGAATCTTTTTGAAAAAATAGAGTATAATTTTTTTGGAATAACAATATCTAATGGTTCTGATGACATTTTAAACTCAATATGTACATCCTCAATCAATCAGGTTGTCTACGATAAGGCATATGCTGAATCTGCAAAATCCCTTACATTTTTTAAATCAGATTTTTTTGCAAAGACATTATTGTCACACTGCCTGATAGCTGCTTATGACACTACCGTGAGATTATTTCCGTTTAAACAGATAACGTCATTTGGGTTAAATAAGATTAAAAATACGGGATTAGACAAATTGTTATGTGATTATTTGGGCCAAGATAAATATTATGACATTAATTATTCCATAAAGACTGCTGATGTACTTCATGCAGTTAAAGCAAACAGAAAGAATATTACACCTAGTGAGGCAACAAGACTAACAAACAAAATTAATACGCATTCTCAGTCTATATTAAATTTAAAGGGTTTCACAAAATTTTTTAATGCTGACCAAATAGATAATAGTATAGAATTTTGCTATGCTGATATTGTGTATTTAGTATGTGGTATTAATGCCAGGACATTTACAATGTTTTCAAATATGTGCCAAACAGAATGTAAGACAGAAGAAGGCAGAGCACTGACTAATTGGAAATGCTTCTGCAAAATTTATGAAGAACTTTACAACAAAACCAGGTCAAAAGATAGTTGGTTTGATGATACGGACAGGTTATACTTTTATTATAAGTTGGAGAATATATTTGGTCTTGACTTAGCTAATACTATCTTTCATGCGATACAGAGTTTGAACAAGGAGAATAAATCTTATCCAGATGGAGCAAATGAATATAAAGTACTTGCCGAGATAAGCCGCTTTCCAAACGTGTTTTCCAGAAATTTATATCTTGAATATGCGTTTGAGCATATTCGGTATGAACGTAGCGCACATAATAGTTGTTTTTTAAAGCCAAGTCCTGCTGAGGCTTGGGGGACATCGATAATACCAAGCCAGTTTAATTTTACTGAATGGATGTTTGTTTTTGAAAAATTCTGCAAATTATTCAATAAGCTGATTTTTCCGGTAGAAGAATGGTATTTTTTCCTAATTCTAAAAAAAACAGTGGATGAATATTATAATGCAGAATCAGATGAGAAAATAATTAAATTAAATCGATTACTTAAGGAATACATAAATCAAAATGCTGTACATATAGAACAGCCATTAAGTAATTATTTCCAAGAGTTTCCAACACCAAAAATATATGAGTATTCTCAAGAAGCCCCCAATATAGCAATGTTGTTATCACTTTTTGATAAGGCAAAATCAAAGAAAGACTTTCCTATGTCAATCCTCAGAAAAAAAGACTTGATGCCGGAAAAGGAAGAAGGCATGTCAAATTCAAGTCTGCATGATATTTGCTATAATGTGTTATTGCAGACTTATATTTCATTCATCACGGACTATTAACACCCACATTTTTGAAAAAAGCCCTGTAATTTGTGCAGAAACAAGCTGTATTTTGCGTATTTTACCAGGGCTTTTTCTAAAATGTGGGTTTATGCCAGTTGTATGCCGCTGTGCAGTTTATACATATATACATTATTTGATAAAAACAGCGTCCTCGCGCTTGCATCCAATGTATCATTTACTTCCCTTATCATCTGCTTTAATTCATACGCTGTTACCTTCCCATTGTCTAAAATAACCATCATTTCATGGATGGAACTTGGCAGGATGAATAAGTCACATCCCTGTTCCTTTGAAAAATTCTGCAGGACATTATCATAGAGAATACATGCTGCCCCCAGATTTTGGTATCTGTTGGTTATTACATACATGGGTGCTTTCAGTGTTCCTAACTCCTCCCAGATTTCCCCTTTTTCATTTTCCGGAATCTCGCACAGGTTTTCCAGTTGTCTTATGACATCATCTATGCCGAGGATATGCAGGGGCAGGGATTTTGGCGTGTTCTCCTTTGCAATCTTATGCAGGTCGGTTTCCGTAACATTCCATGCTTCTGCCTGGCCGTTGTCTATCAGGATTGTGTGTATGCCTTTTGGGCTGATTGAACTGATGACCTGGTACACCACTGCCAAATCCAGGAATTTTCTGTGGGGAACCTGATAAAGCCAACTGGTGTTTGCCTCGTAATTAACCAGTTTATAGGAAATTTTATTTTTTGCTGTTGTAAAATTAAAAAGTTCATCTACCATGTGTCTAAACATTCCGTATGTCATATTGTACTCTTCCTTTCTATGTAGTTTCCGCTGCCAGAGGCAGTTCTGCATGTATCACGCGTAAGATATGCAGATGCCTCCGGCAGCAGAATGTGTAGTTCCTGTCTCTGAATTATATCATGCTGCTATGACAGAATTTGTCTTTGATAATGCCTGCATTACTTTTCCATAAAGTTCTTCTGACATTTGTTCCGGTTTATCAATGTGATACCTGTTTTTGACCGTTTCCATTGCTACGCCTGTGCGGCTTAGTTCCGCCTTCAGTGAATCCATCTGCTCTGCAGAAATTCCGCTGTTCTTTGCTCTTAGTTTATATACGACGGTTCCTTTTTCATTGACCACTGTAAGCGCAGAAATTTCCCTTTCGGCATTGTAACCGATAGAACTGACAGAAAAGCGGTTATTGCAGTAATATTTATCCCCGCGTTTCTGGAGATTTACGTTACTGGCAGGAACCCAGATAAACGGCGCGGTGTAAAGCTCCCGTCCGATTCCCCAGTTAAAACAGGCCCGTTTAAAGGAATCGCTGGCCTGGGATTTTTCTTTTTCCGTAAATCCCGTAGTGCCTACGTCTTGTTTTGAAATCCACATGCCTGTTTCTTTGTTATAGATTTCTACCGTGCAGTACAGGCTTCCGTCAATGCACTGGTGGCTTCTTTTCCATCCGAATATGCCGAAGGTTTCATCCAGAATGCGCTGGTCAACCCTGGCATCCTTATACAGCAGGAGGCTGATTCCCTGCTCGCTGACAGAGGCTACGCGGCACTCAATTTCTCCGGCACGCAGAAGCCTTATATTTTCGTTCCCCATTCTTATCATTCCTTTCCTTATGTTTTATGCCGCCTTGACCTTGAACCTGCGGGACGTGGATATTTTGGTATAGTTCCGGTACACTTCCGGCATTTCCTGCCGGATTCTCTTGGCATCCAGCCGGGCTGTATCTACGTTGCTCCATGAAATCCGGTATTTTTCACTTGAGGCCAGTTCGTTATCTTCCATATATAATTTTACCTCCTGCTCGATTTGGTTCTGCTCTTGCTGTAATTTTGCAATCTGCTTTAGGATTTCATCCCTGCGTTCCAGTTTTTCATCAAACCCGACTAATGTAATGGCACTGTCTTTTTTGGCTGTATGGAAATATTTTTCCAGAATATCGCTGCAGCATTGGGAACCGTCCGGTTTTGGCATGATTCCGGTCACGATATGGTTATTCCAGAAATTTTTCTCCGCTTCTATCAGACCCTGAATCAGTTCATCATCCCATACCAGTTTCCGGCAGACAAATTTCTGCCCGAGGATGACTGCCGCAATATACCATGTCCGTCTGCCTGTTACCGCCATATAGTGGTAGCACTGCATGGCATAGTGGAGGGGGATGTCTCCGTCTTTCCATTTATCTGCGTTGTAGGCACTTGCCGTTTTGCATTCCAGTCCGGCATCCTCGCCGACTATCAGACGGTCTACGTCCGCTATCATAAAGGGATGCTCCACGTTCCGGTACATATAATTGGAACAGCGCACTTTTAAGCCTGTGGCTTCCGTGAACCGCTGTGCCACATACTGTTCTAAGTCATGTCCCTGGCGGATGGGTTCGCTGTCCTGTTCCTGGATGTCATTGCTGTTTTTGTCATGGAAGACTTTCATGGGGCTGCTGAACGGATTCAGTCCGCAGATGGCTCCGGCATCTGAACCGCCGATTCCTGTTTTCCGAAGTTTCAGCCATTCTTCATGGTTCATGTCTTTAATTGGTATTTTCTCATACATAGTGGTTTCTCCTTTTCTCATTATATTTTTTGCATTCTTATCCTGCGCAGAGCATCTGGTATGCTCTGTCAATTATGGGGTTTCCCTCTATGGTGCGGACAAACATGTTTTCTTTATAATTTGCTGTCTGCCGCAGGGGTTTGGCGTGGGTGGCAAAATCTGATACCGCATTGATGAACCGGTAAGCATTTTTCCCGGTATCCTGTAAATCCGGCGCGTCAAAATATCGGTTCTCCATATCCTGACGGAGTTTTTGTATATTGTTGGTCTGCACCGGCGTGGCGTTTTCCTCAACAGGCAAGAGAAGTTCTATGTATTTTCTTACCTGCTGGTCTGAAAGTGTCTGTTTTCGCAGCCGTTCAAATTCCCCTGCAAGGGAATCCATATACTTATCTGCCAGAAAAAGCGTATCCTCTGCCTCCTGTACCTTTTCGGAAATATTTCCTGTGTGAATCATGCTCCAGCTTCTTTTTGATGTGCGGAGTGCCAGGTTTAGGGTGTTGTTGCACACCACGCGGACAGGGGTTACTGCGGCCTTTACTGCTCCGGAGCCGTCATGGGTATTACTGAACACCAGATAAGGGGAAATCCTTTCACCGGAAATGATGTATTCTCTGGGAAGCCTGGCTAACAGCCATACTTTTCTGCCCTCCTGTAAAGAACCTGCCGTTTCATAGCGCACACCCCTTCCAAGCAGGGCATCCGTAAAGGAAAAAGCCTCTGTATTCTGTATGACCTTATACCGGTCTGTCACCACGCCAAGCACTTTCCGGTCTGTGCTTCTTATGTTTGCCTTATAGCCGGAAATCTTATCTCCGGCATCCGTATAGATTGGCTCCTGTAACACCTGCCAGTCCAGCCCTGCCATTTTGAGCGCCTCTGCCGATTCCGGGGCTTTCTCCACCTTTGTTCCCAGCCCGTGCCATGGTTTTTCCCTTGTGTAAAACATTGTTTCTACATTTGCTGCCATAATTATCTGCTCCTTTCAAAATGATAATAAAATAGGAGGAACCATAACGGTTCCTCCCTGTTTTTAAGATTCCAGTCGCTAGTCAACTGGGCACTATAATAATATATTATTGAAAGATGAGATATTTTCGGCAAGGGGTCTATTTTTTTGTGACCACAGACTTGCGCTTAGACCAATCGGAATAATATTTTTTGCCGTTTACTTTTTTATAGGTACGGATTCTCACGTAATACTTCTTTTGCGCTTTTAATTTAGTAATGTTTTTGGAAGTTGTCTTTGCCTTAATTTTTTTTGCTGTTTTTGCCTTTTTAAATTTCTTATTTGTGGAATACTGGATTTCGTATCCGGTGGTCTGTTTTGCCTGTTTTTTCCACTTTACGGTAAAGCCCTTTGTTTGTGCGGTTACCTTGGAAATGGAAGTGCCTTTGGGTACAATGAGGAATGTCTTATTTGCTGTACCGGAATAGTTTCCGCTGAAGGTAACGGTTACGGATGCCTGGCCTACATTCGTGTTGTTGCTGTATGATACTGTGTAGTTTGCGGCATTCACGATATTTCCATTGGCATCTTTTACAATAACAGATGGTTCCTGGGCTTTTCCATTGTATGTAACGCTTGTTTTGGATAACTGTACGTTACTGCTGTCCAGACTGGTTACCGTAGGTGTGGATGGCTGTTGAGTATTGTCCGGTGTAGTGGAATCTGTGTTATAGTGTTTTGTTGCGTGCAATAGCGTATCGTTGCCAAATTTCCAGTTTTCAATATAAATTTTATCCCACTGCTCTTTGGTTCCGCTGTACCATATATCTTTTAATTGTTTACATCCATAAAATGCATAAGCGTCAATACGGGTTATGCTGGATGGCATAGTAATACTGGTTAAGCTGCTGCAAGACCAAAATGCTTGTGTGCCAATATTGGCAGTATTAGCTGGTATGGTAATGTCAGTTATGCCGCTGCACCCCATAAATGAAGAATTTCCAATAGAAGTTATATCGGCTGGAAGCACTACGCTGCCTTTTTTCCAATTCGGACAATATAGAACATCTTTTCCCTTGGCGTACAAAATATCATTTTCTACTGCATAGTATGGATTTTCGGAAGCCACGTTAATAATTAATCTGTGTTTGCTTTCATAATCCTTATCATTCACACGAAAAGCAGAAGAACCACTTATAGAAGATACGTTTTTAGGAATAGTAAGGGTAGTTAAGGCACTACACCCAGAAAAAGCATAATCTCCAATAGAAGTCAAACTGTCGGGTAAAGTAATACTGGATAAGCTGCTACACCCAGAAAAAGCACACTCTCCAATAGAAGTCAAACTGTCGGGCAAAGTAATACTGGATAAGCTGCTACACCCAGAAAAAGCATAATCCCCAATAGAAGTTATATCGGCTGGAAGCACTACACTGCCTTTTTTTCCAGTTGGGCAATACAGTACATCTTTTCCTTTGGCATATAAAATATCGTTTTCCACAGCATAAGTTAAATTTTCGGAATCCACGTTAATGGTTAAGTTGGTATCGAAAGCACCATAATCGATAGAGGCCACGTTTTTAGGAATAGTAAGGGTGGTTAAAGCACTGCACCCAGAAAAAGCACATTCTCCGATAGAAGTCAAACTGTCGGGCAAAGTAATACTGGATAAGTTGCTACACCCAGAAAAAGCATAATCCCCAATAGATGTAACATTGCCAAGTATTGTAACATCGGTAATAGATTTGTCTTCAAATGCGCTCTCACCGATTGATGTTACATTTTTACCGTTTAATGTTGATGGAATAGTAATGGTTGTTGCAGAATCTTTATAGCCTGTAATCTCTATTGTTCCGTTAGTCAATTCCTTAAACTCATATTTGTCCTCTTCTGATGCAGTTTCTGCTGCCCATACGCTCATATTTCCCTCAGCCGGACAGATGATGGAACTTGCACATACGCATAATGCAAGCAAAAATGTTAATAGTCTTTTTTTCATAATCTTCATTCCTTTCTGTAAAATATAATTTAAAATTTCCCATTTTGATTTTTCCCTAATCGATTCCCCTTTCTTTCCAGACGAATATACCCGGATTGTAAAAGTTATACTATTTTGGGGTATTTGTCTTTGATTTTTATTATTTTAACACCATTTATACTATTTATCAATACTTTTAAGTATTTACATTTAATACTTATAATACTTTGCTTCTATATTTTAATCTCTGTAAAATAAACAGAAAAGGCGGTAAAGATATGGATAAAGATACTTCAAAAGCAACCTGTAACATTGGTTCCCGGATTCGCTACCAGCGCAAACTTCATAATATGAGCCAGGAAAAACTTGCTCTTGCGGCAAGCATGAATCCGGCTTTCATCGGCCATTTGGAGAGGGGAGAAAAAAGCCCGACTGTTACCACATTGGAAAAAATCACCAGCGCATTGGATATCAGCCTGGGTGATTTGTTTTCCGATTCCGTGGAACCGGACTGTTCAGATGTCCGTGCTATGCATTATGAGCGAATTAAACTGATGCTGGACGGATTATCGGATGAAGATGTTGCCGCAGTTTCCGATATTATTACCAATATTATCCAGCTAAAAAATAATTCTTAAAATTCTTTGTATAGTTCCATGATTTCATCCTGTGTATATATCTTAGGTGCAGCTAGCACATTAATCTGATGCTGGAGGGTGTCTGTTTCTTCCCGTTCCAGCCGATATTTGCTTCCATTTATATAACTTACCGAATTAATAATATAGTGGATGTGGGGATGGTCTGTATTCCCGTGGACTGCCCAGACTGCCTGATAAGATTCTTTGGACAGCAGCCTGCCTATCTGATATCCCAGTTCTTCTATATCTGATTTTTGCAGGACTTTTTCCTTTTCCCCATCAAAAGATACTACCATGTGGACTACCTGGCGTTTATCTTCTTTGTGATATATGGATTTTGTGATTTGGAACTGTTCAATAGCGTTTTGGTAATTTTCATAGTCCACCCCATACCCTCCGACGGACAGAACCTTATTTTTTGATGCGCCGTTATTTCCTGTAATATACCGGATAGTCTTTTCCACTGCATCTTTATTCTGGTATTTTCCCCGTATTACTTTAAAGACTGCCATAAATTATTTACCTCCTGTTCCAGTGGTTCTATCAGGCTTTTTGCATTTTCCAGGCCCTGCGGCCTTTTCCATTCGTTCAGGATGTTTTCCAGATTTATGGCAATCTTTAGGACTGCTTTTTTGTCATAGACCGTAGGGATTTCTGCTGTACCATTAAGGCAGCGGCTGACCACATAATTTGACAGGCTTCTTCCTTCCTGTTTTGCAGTAAATTCAATGATATCCTTTTCAGATTGGCTTAAACGTATCTGTAATCTTGTATTTTTACTCATTTTACATGCTCCTTTTTTTAAATTACTTAATAGTTAGGAACTTGTAAATTATTATTTTTTATAGGAAATTAAGTATGATTATTAGAGATGATTAACTGTTATCTTAATCCTGTACTTGCATAATGATATATCTTTTTTTAATAACAGGATTTCCTTTTGTACTCCAACAGATAATTTTTTATCATTCAGGAAACATTTTAATAACAGAATATAATGAACTATGGAAAGGGATGAGGTTATGCTGGAAAATTATAATGATATTCTTGAGATTGAGGATTTATGCGAGATATTAAATATTGGTAAGAACTGGGGTTATCGGCTTTTAGCGGAACAAAAAATACAGGCGTTTAAAATCGGGCGGAACTGGAAGATTCCCAAGGCTTCGCTGGTAAACTATATCTTGTCTGAAAAGAAGATGCCAGGCTGAGAATTTTTTATGCAGCAAAAAAGGTGTAAAATCCTGCCCCGGCAATGGGGTATGGGGTTTACACCTTTTCTGTACCAATTAAGCATAAATGTAGATTTACAGAAATGCCTCTGCTTCACTTTCTGACAGTTTGTATGCTTTAATAATTTCAGACTTTATCTTTGAATTTTCAAGGTTTAAATTTTTGAGAATATTTATGGTTCCTTGTATATCTTCTTTTCGTACTTCTTCTTGTACCTCTTTTCGGAGTTTATCCTCCCGTAATTTAATTTTAGGCTCCATAATCTCCATTAATACATCATACATATTATCATCCTTCTAAAATAAAAAATTATAGGTATTCTTCCGCTTCGTTTTCTGACAGTTTGTATGCTTTAATAATTTCAGAAATTATTTTTGACTTTTCAAGGTTCAAATTTCTCAGAATATTTATTGTTCCCTGTATATCTTTTTTTCGCACTTCTTCCTGTACTTCTTTTCGCACTTCTTCCTGTACTTCTTTTCGCACTTCTTCCTGAACCTTTTTTCGCACTTCCTCTTCCATCTCTTTTCGGAGTTTATCCTCCCGTAATTTAATTTTAGGCTCCATAATCTCCATTAATACATCATACATATTATCATCCTTCTAAAATAAAAAATTATAGGTATTTTTCCGCTTCGTTTTCTGACAGTTTGTATGCTTTGGTAATTACTGATTTTATTTTTGTGCTTTCAAGATTTAAATCTTTGAGAGCGTTGATTGTTTCTTGTATATTTTCTTTTCGGATTTCTTTTCGGATTTCTTTTCGGAGTTTATCCTCCCGTAATTTAATTTTAGGCTCCATAATCTCCATTAATACATCATACATATTATCACCTTCCTTTAATTGTTCAATGATTTTTCGGTTAGCTCCGATACAGACTTCCAGAATGGAATCTGCCAGTTCCAAGTCTGCTTTTTGGGTCATATGGCTTCTGCTGTCCAAAAGTTCCTGGATATTTTCTTTCTTTAAATGCCCCGACAGGGCTTTCAGCCATTTATGGTATTTTTCATTCAATTCTCTGGTGACAATTATCTGTGCCGGGAACATAATCGGGTCCTCTATATAGTAGATTCCCGGGTAAGGATTTGCCACCGGATATGTATGCTCTTCAAAATACCGGAATAAACCGTCTGGTTTTGCTTCGTGGATAATGGATACCGTAATATCATCTGCCTTTATGCCGTCCACTGTTTTCCCGTAGGATTTATAAAGGCTTGCATATGCCATTGACTTATAGAAAGTGTCAATGTTCAGATGGTCATCCGGGGATTTGTATTCCACTATATTATGCCCCTTAAAGAGGTATCCTATTTCATTGGAAATATGGACGGCAGCATCTTTCTTGATTACAAGCAGGTCAATTTCCAATGGTTTTGTATTCAGGTTATATTCCTTTTCATATATCAAATCATTCCGGTTCTGGATAAGCTCCAAATCCATGGCAGCCGTAAAAGCCGGATGCCATTGTATTTTAGTTTTCATGGTAATGCTCCTTTGCTTAGTAAAATTATAGCACGTTTTTGAGATTTTACAACAGTGTAAAAGCACGCCCGTGTTCTACAAAAGTTCTACAAAATAATTATTTGAATTTCACTGCCGTGAATCGGACTTGGAGAAATAACCCTGCCTGAAACCCTTGAAAATAAAGGGCTTCGGGGGAATTTAGAAGTTTCTTAGATGCTTTTTTAATGTATCAGAATAAGAATTCGGGACGCAGAGGTCGCAGGTTCAAATCCTGTCGCATCGACTGGGTGAAAATAGCTTAAATACTGGCTTTGCAGAGTATTTAGGCTATTTGTTTTTTACCCAGAAAAATATTTTGTCACGAATTTTGTCACGAATTTCTAACAATCAGCTTGAAAATAGCGTGTCTGCCATCTTATTAGCAACCTTGTTTTGTTGCTTTTCATTTGTCCGTGCATAGATATTTAGTGTTGTCTGTACATCTTTATGTCCTACCCATGTTTGGACATCTTTAATATCTGTACCGCTATGAATTAAAATGCTTACACAAGATGCTCTAAGGCTGTGTAAGGTCAAGCTATTATCAAGCCTATCATCATTACGGACAACCTTTTTAAATGACTTTGTAAGGTAGTCGGGACTGTAGCAATGCCCATCTTCCCATGTAAACACATAATCAGAATCTATGTACTTGTTTCCAAATAATAGCCTGTTTGCTGATTGTTGGTCACGAATTTTTTTCAGCTTTTCACGAATCTTATCAGGAATAGGATAACTCCGTTGGCTTGCGTCTGTTTTTGTCCTGTCTTTAGCAATCGTTGACTTTACTCTGGATACGGTATGTTCAATGTATAGTTTCCCATCTTCATGTATTGCATTCCATTTCAATCCCAAAATTTCTTCTCTCCGTAATCCATAATACAGTGCCAATAAGAATGCTGTTTCCAGCCTGTGCCCTGATATGGCATCCAGAAAAATATTTACATCCTCCGAACCAATATAGGCTTTTGCCCGAATATCTGCATTTCTATGTGGCGTCTTGATTTTGGCAGCAGGACTATCAGCAATGTATTTCAATGTTACGGCATCTTCTAACGAAGTTCTTAATAGTATAGCTATATCCTTAATACTTCGGTTTGAATAACCAATAGAACGCCTTTTTCCCGTACCATGTTCCACAGTTAGAAGATAATTATAAAAATCTCTGATATGTTCAGGTTTTAATTCTGTCAATAACACTTTATGCTCTGAAAAATAGCTGATTATGATTCTAAGCCTATATTCATACCCTTCATAAGTTGTAATTTCTAGGGAAGGGCGTTTTGCCTCAAGCCATCTTTTTAGATAGTTATGGAAATACATACGTTCTGCATCAGCACTGTATTCTGTAATGGCATCTTCAAGCATTGCATTGGCTTTTGATTGATTGCGTTTTGAAACTATAAGATTAGTCCTTATATCTTTGGTACTATATTTCTTTTGGCTATCATCAGATTCAGAATCTACCAGATTTAAACGAAGGAAAAAATATTCTGTTCCTTTGCGTTTTTTTGTTATCACTCTGCCTGATTTACATTCTTTCATACTTTACTCCTTTCTATGGGGGCAGAGTTATCAACATGAATGTTACTATAACACGTTTTTAGATAATTTTCTAGGCTTGAATATATCCTCCCTAATCTTCATTTAAAGAAATTTTGATGCGCTAGCATCAATCTTTAGCCCCTTGAGGGGCGTGCCGAATGAGCGTAGCGAATGAGTGCAAAGAGGGGGTGTATCCACATTTATTAATTAATTTGTAATACTCTGGCGCACTCGCTACGCTCGCTTGCCGTGTTGTTTCGCTATCGCTCAACAACACCTATCTCAAAATATGGAAAAGTTGTTATCTTCATCCTACCCCCCCAGAAAAAAGCCTGTATTATATTTTTAATATAGTCCTTAAAGTGGGGGGGGTAGCATTTCCTGTTTATTCATTTTACATTGATTGATTTCCCACTTTTGCAATTATCTCTGTTAATCTGTCACTGTTAGCCTTCCTCCATTGTCTAACCTGTTTTTCTATTTCTGGATTGCTGTTAATTTCCGTATCAATCATGATATTGAATATGTCTATAAAATATTTGGGGAAAGGTCTGATTTTAACTTTCATTCTTTCTATCTCATTTTGATAGTTGCTTTCATCCAATCCTGTTTCTTTGGTTATCTCATTGAGAAATCCCTGATATGCATCTTTCCATTTCTTATCACGATTCCGATATTTTGTCAGTACATTTTTCTTGAAATACTGAATCAATGAATCCCTTAATTTCTGTTCAATCTCATGTATGGATTTTTCAATGCTTTGTTTTGTTCCAGCAGTTATTTGTATTTCCTCATATGTATAGCTCCATCCAAAATTACTTGCTATATAATCTTCATAAAGTCTTTTATATTGTCTGGTTTTCTTATGCTTGATTATATCTTCCCAATTTTTGCAATATACTTTTCTATTTTCATCGTAATAATAAGTATGCTCAATAGCATATTCCTCTGCTTCAAGTATTTTTTTATTTGTTTTAATGGCTTCTTTTACATCCAATTCATTTACATTTATCCTTTTTACTCCTGAAATTACTATAATTGTATTTAACGAATAACGTATTTTCTTTCTTGTCTGCAATGAGTTTAGTGTTGGAAATATCGTATCAGGTAAATAACTCGCATCTTGAATAAACACCTCTCGGTTGAGATAATTGAAAAAGCTGAAAAAGTTCAC
>CANRJF010000088.1 GCA_947630855.1 uncultured Lachnospiraceae bacterium | reverse complement strand
GAAATCACACAGGGTTATCTGACCATAGAAGCGGCAGTGCTATCCGAATCCGGGAAGATGCCCCTCCCGGTCTACGAGAAAGTTTTCTCGGCGGCAGAAAGCGGCTTTGTGAGCGAAACCTACGAAAACCTGTGCTGCCTGAAATCCCTGTCTGAAAATTTCAGCAAAAAATGTGTCCGCACCCTCGACAGGGGCTATGATGCCAATGAGTATTACCGCTATTTCTTAGAACACCAGGAACGTTTTGTTATCCGGGCAAAGAACACCAGGAATGTTATCTATAACGGAAAAACATGTAACATCATGGATGCTGCCAGCAGGTACAAAGGGAAATACTGCATGAATTTCAAAAATAAAAAAGGCAGGGAAGTAAACTGCAAAATGAGCTGCATTCCCGTAAGGCTGTGTGAATTTCCCGAAAAAGAACTGACACTTGTGGCAGTGTACGGCTTTGGGGCAGAACCCATGCTGCTGTTGAGCAGCCTCACAATGAAGGAAAAGAAACGCTTGTGCCACATCGTGACGAAAGTATACCTGATGAGGTGGCGCATAGAAGAATATTTCAAGTTCAAGAAACAGCAGTTTGAACCTGAGGATTTACGGGTAATGTCCCTGCAGTCCATCCGCAACCTAAACCTGTTTGCCATGCTTGCAACAGGATATATCGGACTAACATCTTGTGTCCATGAGGACAGCATTTTCCTTATGGAACTGAAAGAATGTTCCAAACGCATTTATGAGATACCTAAATTCATTTTTTACGCATTGGGCTATGCAATAGAGCGTGTCCTGTCCATGAGCAGGAAAGGCATAAATGGCTTTTATACGAAAAAAGTCAAATCACAACAATTGAATTTGTTTGAACACTTTAAAATAGGGGATACCGGGGCATTTGCGTTTTAAAAATGGGGAAAGTCAAACCCCATATATACCAGCAAAACGTCCACACCTTAGTGCAAAGCTGTTCCAAAGCTGAAATGAAGCTTTGGAACAGCTTTGGAGAAATTTCATTTTCCTACTTTCCAAAATCCAAATCTCTTTCCGCCTTTACGTTCTATTGTACCTTCATTCACTAACTCTTTGATTATTCTTTGTATATGTGTTCTTGTCTCATTTAAGACCTCTTGCAGTTCCTTTTGAGTTGCTGTCGGCTTTTCTTTCAAATATTCTACGATTTTCATTTTCAAAGCTGTATGCTCAGCTTTGGAATCCGGCTTTGGAAAATGTTTACCAGATGCCGTAACAGAAGTTAACTTTATCATAATGTCTTCTGAATGTACCACATATTCCGGTTGTAAAGTTCCGTATTCATTACATACCTCAAATATTTTTTGAATTCCCCGGCCCCAACTTTCAATATAACCAGCCCTGAAAAACGCTCTCGCTATTTTGGGATTATATGGTCTGGATTGGTGCCTTTGCAACAGGGACTCCATTGTCCAACCGGAAGGAAATACGCATTCATTACTAATATACATTGCATCGTCTTCAATACGGATTTGTATAGGTATTCCCGCACTCCAACGAGAATGTACAAGTGCATTATAAAGTGCCTCTCGCACGGCATCTTTTGGAAAAGGATAAGTCTCTACTCTTGTTACATTGTCATAAGTAATAGGTGCTTTTAAATATTTCAGATAAATCAATTCGATTACACGCTCGGCTTGCATAAATAACGACCCTATTACTTCGTCCTGATACTGCAAATCAGAACCTTTTCCAAATTTTCCGATTTTGGTATAGGTTCCAAACATCCATCTTTGTGGTGTTCGATGGAAAAGAAGAACTGCTGCTCTGGTAAGTTTTCCGTCTTTTAACAAATCAAGATTATCCAGGATTTCTGCGTTACTCATATTTAAATCATCTTTCGTCATGCGTTTGCTTCGGACTGCTTCCCGACGAAAGATATCAAAACTTTCCTTATCTAAATCTTCTATATTTACTCCTTCAATTACAGAATCTTCCCAACGTATACCTGTTTTTGAGGATATAAATTCAGTTAAAGCAGTACCTCGCAGGACTTGTTTTGTGCTGCCGCTCCGAAAATGGTATTCCCCTTTGTAACTAACTGGATAACTGCTGGGACTTACAATGATTTCTATATATTCCAAACCATTTTCTGAAAGCAGATTCACATCTGCAAGAAATCCCAAATTTGTTTGAATTTTATTAGGAATTTCTTCCAAGAGCCTTTTCCCATTCTGTACCCCGACAACCTTTCCTGCATCGTCTACACCAATATAAATACTTCCTCCTTGAGCATTAGCAAATCCGCATATCCATTTCAAATATTCATCGCGCCATGATTCTTTCCACTCAATATTTTGGCTTTCTTCCACGAACAAAGTCCCTCCTTAAGTATTTCCATAAAAGCCTTTTTTACATGCGCAAAAAGAACGGGCTTGCGCTCGTTCTTTTTACTAAAAATATGTTTTATTTCCATTTCAATTCATAATATCCTGAAGAAGTACTGTTTGCTCTCTCAACCTTTACATAATAAGTTCCTGTCGGCAATCCATATTTTTTAGAAGAACCATATCTTTTTGTATAATAAGTAATTTTGCCTTTTTCAGACCAAGCACGCGAAATGCAATCACCAGATGTAACTATTTTGCCGTTACTCTTGTATAATGTAAATTTAAGACCACCATACTTTTCAAAACTATTGGTCTTTGTTTTAATAACTAATTTTAATTTCTTGCTTTTTGTTAAATTAATTTTATACCAGTCTGCCTTCTTGTTGTCTGCAATCATAACTCCTTTTTTAACTTTGCCTTCTTTGATTGTCACAGCTTTTTTCCTGGAATTTTTCCTGCTCTTATTCTGCTTTACAAACTCTGCCTTTACGTTTGTGGCTTTGTCAGTCTCTACCTTTAAAGCATAAGAAGTACCTGCTTTTACGCCGTAGTTAATCTGATAATAAAAAGCTCCCGTTTCGGCTGTGTTAAATCCATCCCTTGATGAAAGAGGCGTTTTTGCGGCATCACATAAAGTAACATAACCAATCGTAGGAGCAGCCGTTGACATTGTAAATGTTACATAGCCTGTCTTGACCGGTGTAAATGCAACATAGGACGTTGTCCCTGCTTTCAAATCTTCCTCCGTGATATCTACGGCCACTGTGCCTGCCCCCGCTGCTAACGTCTTATCTGCAGCTTTTACTTCCTTAGGATCTACAACCACCAATACGGAAAATACCATGACTACTGCAAGTGCAAGACTTACTGCTCTTTTTAAAATGCTTTTCTCCATTTTTTACTTCATCCTTTCTTTTTAATTTAGTATTTTGTAAGTTACTTACAAAACTCATTATACTCTCTCAAACTGCTTCCTGCAATAGTGCATAAGTGATTAAAAATCCATGGAAAACATGACCTGTTTTTGTTAAATGTGTCAAAAATGTGTCCTGTTGGCAAACAATATATTGGGTATATACAAACATATACTTCAATATATAGATACCAGGGTCAAAAGCCTGACTACACGAAATGCTTGCATTCCGATGGAGGCAAGGCTTTATGACCCGCCCCAATATGAGCATGAAGTGGTGCGTAAGCGCCACGAGAATGCGAATATTGGACAGATTGTGGAAGCGCGAAGCGCGGAACAATCTGGTATCAGGTTGTGATACAACATCATATATAGAGGTTATATTTCCCATCTGCGCATTATTTGCGAAGCTCAATTCCCATCTGCTCTAAGGCTTTTAAAATCCGGTTCATGGCTCCGGTAATATCCGCCTCTTCCAGATTTTTCTCCTTCCCTCGAAAGACAAGGGAATATGCCAGGGACTTATAGCCCAATTTTATCTGGTTTCCTTCATAAATATCAAAAAGCTGATAACTTTCCAGATATGCGCCGCCCTTTTCGTCAAATACCTTTTCAATGTCTCCGGCTAAAATTTCTTTTGGCACCACCATGCTGATATAACTGGCAGCGGCAGGGAATTCGGCAATTCCCTGGTATTTCCTGTCAAAACTTGCCTTCCCATAAAGTTCCGGCATATCAAGCACTGCCAAATAAACCCGCTCTTTTATGGAATAGTTTCCGGCAACAACAGGATGGATTTCTCCTAGGTAACCTACCACCCTTTTATCATAGATAATATCCGCCTGGCGTCCCGGATGAAAATAGGGCCTGTCTGCCTTGGGGTTGTACACAGGTTTTTCTGTCATGCCGATTTTTGTCAAAAATTCTTCCACCACGCCTTTTAAAGTAAAGAAATCTCCTTCCCCGTACATGCCCAGTGTAAACTGCATTCTCTCTTCCGGGAGTTCCGTTACAGGTACCTGCTTAGGAAGATAGATATTGCCCAGTTCATAAAGACGGACATTTTTATTTCTCCGGTTAAAGTTGGTGGATAGAGATGTAAGCATACCGTTTAAAGGCAGCGTGCGCATAATACTGAAGTCTTCCCCCAGAGGATTTGAAATGGTTACTGTCTTCCGTAAATTAGAATCCTTAGGGATTAACAGTTTGTCAAATACCTTAGGGCTTTCAAAGGAATAGCACATGCCCTGGGAAAATCCGCAGAATTCCGCCACATCCCTTGCAACTTTTTCTATGCGGAGTTTAAATGACAATTTCCCTGTGGTGGCTTCCCCGTTGGGAAGGGATGTGGGAATATTGTCATAACCGTAAAATCTTGCCACTTCCTCCGCAATATCCGCATCGCACTCTAAATCCTGGCGCCAGGAGGGAATAAGTATCTGATTGGAAGCCTCATCATATTTTAATTCCAGCCGGCCTAAATATTCCAGCATTTCTTCCCTGCCTATGTCTGTTCCTAAGAGACGGTTGTATTTTTCCGGTTCAAAAGGAATGGTTTTTCCCTCTTTTTTTACAGGGTACACATCCACTGCGCCGCCTACCACTTCTCCGGCTCCTAATTCTTCGATTAACTGGCAGGCACGGTTCATAGCGTCCATGGCATTATTTGGGTCTAAACCTTTTTCAAAAATAGAGGAAGCGTCTGTGCGCAGTCCGATTTTTTTGCTGGAAAGGCGGATATTTGTTCCGTCAAAACATGCAGCCTCAAAAAGCATGGTTTTTACGCTGTCCGTTATCATGGAATTTTCCCCGCCCATGATTCCTGCAATACCCACTGGCTTCTTCGCGTCGCAAATCATTAATATGCTCTCGTCTAAGTTTCTTTCCTGACCGTCTAATGTAACGAATTTTTCCCCCTGGGCTGCACGTCTTACAATAATTTCTTTTCCTGCAATTGTGTCTAAATCATAGGCATGCATAGGCTGGCCATACTCTTCCATCACGTAGTTGGTAATGTCCACCAGGTTATTGATTGGACGGATGCCGTGGGCAGCAAGGCGTCTCTGCATCCATTTCGGGGATGGAGCAAGTTTAATATTTTTTACCACCCTTGCGGTGTAGCGGGAACATAAGTCCGTATCTTTGACCGTTACTTTAATGTAATCATTTACATTTTCACTATTGCCTGTTTCCGTTACAACAGGCGGCTTAAACTCTTTTTTGAATGTTGCTGCCGCTTCCCTGGCAATTCCAAGGACGGAAAAACAATCTACCCGGTTGGAGGTAATCTCATACTCGAAATTTGCATCCCTAAGCCCTAAAAGTTCAATGGCATCCGCGCCCACCTGGGCATTATCTTCAAAAATATAGATTCCAAATTCCGGCGCCTCCGGGTACATATCCCGGTTTGAACCTAATTCCTCAATGGAGCACATCATTCCAAAAGACTCTACGCCCCTTAATTTCCCTTTTTTTATTTTCACTCCGCCTGCTGTCATATTGCCGTCATGGTCACCGGCAACTTTTCCTCCGTCTAACACCACGGGGACTTTATCGCCCTCCGACACATTGGGGGCGCCTGTTACAATCTGCAAATCCTCCCCCGTTCCAATGTCCACCTGACAGATAATCAGCTTGTCCGCATCGGGATGTTTTTCAATTTTCTTAATCTGTCCCACAACTATTTTATCCAAATCCTGGTCCAGCTTTTTATATCCTTCCACTTTGGAACCGGATAAGGTCATAGCATCCATATATTCCTGTTCCGTTGCATCCAATCCCGGAACCAATGCTTTAATCCATTCATATGATGTATTCATGATTTATCTTTCCTCCTGTTTTCGTCATTTAGAACTGTTTTAAAAATCTGTCATCATTTTCATAGAGCAGTCGCATATCGTCAATTTCATATTTTAACAGGGCAATACGCTCTAATCCTACCCCAAATGCAAAACCGGAGTATTCTTCCGGGTCAATGCCGCTCATTCTTAGCACCTTAGGATGCACCATGCCGCAGCCTAAAATTTCAATCCAGCCCTCTCCCTTACAGAACCGGCAGCCCTTGCCGCCGCACTTAAAACAGGTAACATCCACCTCTGCGCTGGGCTCGGTAAAAGGGAAATGATGAGGACGGAATTTTACTTTTGTATCCTCCCCGAACAATTGCTTTGCAAACTCTGCCAACGTTCCCTTTAAATCGGCAAATGTAATATGCTTATCTATGACAAGCCCTTCTATCTGATGGAAGGAAGGGGAATGGGTGGCATCCACTTCGTCGGAACGGAATACCCTGCCCGGGGCAATCATTCGGATAGGAAGTTTGCCCTTTTCCATCTGCCGGACCTGAACCGGGGAGGTCTGGGTACGGAGCAGTATGTCTTTATTGATATAAAATGTATCCTGCTCATCCTTTGCAGGATGGTTTGCAGGGATATTCAATGCCTCGAAATTGTAGTAGTCCAGTTCCACTTCCGGTCCTTCCACCACTTCATATCCCATGCCCACGAAAATATTTTCCACTTCTTCCAGGGCAATGGTATTTGGATGCCTGTGGCCGATTTTGTTCTTTTTGGCAGGAAGCGTAACGTCGATTACCTCATTTTTTAAACGCAGTTCCATCTCTTTTGCTTCTAAAGCAGCCTTTGCTTCCTCTAACTTTTTCTCAATATCTGCCCTGGTATCGTTTACAAGCTGGCCAAATGCCGGACGTTCTTCCGGAAGCACGTCCTTCATGCTTTTTAAAACTGCCGTAAGTTCTCCTTTTTTGCCGAGAATGGCTACCCTTACGTCATTAAGTTTTGATAAATCTTCGGAATTTTGAATTTTTTCAATGGCTTCTTCTCTGATTTTTTGTAATTTTTCTTTCATTTTGCATCTCCTTCTTGGTTCAAATCATCAAAAAAGGAACTGCCTCCCATCCTAGGGACGAACAGTTCCGCGGTACCACCCTGATTCTTAGAAAATCCTCTAAGCGCTCATTTGTGTGTAACGTACACAATACGTTATGGGCTACTTACCTTCTTCTCTCTCAAGAAGCGATTCTGTTCACCCATACTGCTCCGGTGGGAAATTTCGGTACTTTGCTTACGGAAGGGAACTTACAGCCGACGATTCCCTCTCTCTGTACAGTGTGCAAAGACTTACACGCAGGGTATTTTTCATGCCCTGCAACACCTTCTTGGCATTTTTAATAATTCACTTTTCATATCCTAACACAAGATATGAAAAATGGCAAGTATTTTTCACACATCCGATATCCCACTGCTTCCGTCCAGACATTTCCCCGTTTAATCCTCATTTTTCCATGCATCTCTTTTTTGCTCCACCAGTATACGGATTTTTTCTCCAAACAGCACGTTTAATTCCCCGCACAGCATCATGATATACATGCAGAAATACAGCCACAGCATCACTAAAACAATGGTGGTAAGGCTTCCGTACATGGAAAACCCGTTAAAATAATCCACATAAACAGATACTCCAAAGGAAAATGCGTACCATGCCAATCCGCAGGCAATCCCCCCGGGGAGCTGGTTTAAAAAGGTGAGCCTTCTGTCTTTAATCTCCTTGTTGTTGGGCAGCGTCTTATACATCACCGTAAACATAATAATCAGCACGGCAAGCATGATAATGCTGCGGAGGCTGATAATAAGATTTACCCCGTGGGCCAGAAGGGGAATGTACCCCACCACGATTTTCTGAATCCCATTTCCAAACACCAAAAGAACCAATGCCGCCAGCAGGGAAAACATAAAAACAATCATATCTACAACGGCCCAGAACCTGAGTACAATCCAGTTTCTTGTCTCCTGTATTCCGTTTATAATATTTAAACCCTCCGCCATATACTGGACGCCTTTTGCTGCAGACCAGATGGCAACCACCGCCGTCAATGACACAATTCCAATGGATTTACTGTAAAACTCATCAATAATAGAAATGATAAAGGGAGAAATATAAGCCGGCATAATCTCCCTTACCATTTTTAATAAAGTGCCCTTTGACACCACCGTATACTGTAACATGGAGCAGAATACAATGAGAAAAGGAATCAGTGAAATAATCAGGAAAAATGCAGACTGGGCGGCAAAAGCGCTGATATTGTCCTTTTTGCATTTATCAATAAAACGCTTCAATTCAATTATCATCCGAAAAACCATAAAAATCTCCGTTTCAAGGGTTTTGTTCTAATTTATACTCCAGAGCATACACATTTGCCAAATGATTTGCTATTTTCATTGAAACAGAGAATACCTGTTGGCAAATCATTTGGCTCATGGGTATAAGTTATCATGAAACAGGGGCAATTTCAATATCCCGGAAGAAAAACATTAAAATTTCCTGATAGGTTTTTCCATTCTCCGCCATTTTCTGCGCCCCGTTCTGGCTCATTCCGATTCCGTGGCCGTACCCTCCGCCGTAGATATGGTAATCCCCGTTCTCCACGGGAACTACTGCGGCAAAGGCGCTGGGCAGCAGGGAAAAATCTTCTCTGACGCTTCCGTCTTTTAGCGTAAGGCTTTTGCGCCCCGTTCCTAAAACTGCCCGGATATTATACTCATTGGAAAGAATCACTTTCCCTTTTTCATACTCTAAGCACAATTCTAAAATCACGCCGCAGGCACTGCGCTTCTGCACGGAAATCTTTAAAAGTCCTCCCAGTTTTTTTGTACTTTTTACCTCTTTCCCTTTACCGTTAAAAATAGTAACGGAATCCGGTACCTTTTCCTTCCTTGCCGCTAAAATTCCCGAAATCTTCTCCTGGCAGGCCGTATCACTGTAATTGCACACTTCCTCCCATCTGTAAAACGGGGAGAAATCATCATAGCTTTCCTCATTGGAACGGATATATTCCCTGAATACATCTTCATTGGAAAAATCAACTGCTTCCTGCTCATCCTTAAGCCGGACGCTGTGCAGGTATCCGTAAACAGGGTCTGTGTCCAATCCCCAGCTTTCCCCGTTTCCGGTAATTCCCGAAGAAGTGGAAAAATAGTAGGCTTCCGCAATTTCCCCCTGGTATTTTAACACCTGCCCTGCCGTATCCCACACCGCATTGCTGGTAATTTCATTCCTCTCCTGCTTATTGTATACCTGATAGTTGGTGGAATCGTCCACATGTGCCCCAAGAGCCGCATAAGCTCCTTTTTCTAACTGTATGTACACATAACTTCTTGCGCACACCGCCTGGGCTTTTAACGCTTCAATGCCATAACTGGAGGGCATTTCGCTGGGCACTACGCTGCATAAATAATCTTCCAGGGAAAGTTCACTGATTAAGGTATACCCCTCCTGATACCGGTACAATTCCAGTATTCCCTCATATCCTAAAGATATTTTTTCCCCTTTTTCATTACATATAAACAATTCTCCCGTCTCCTCCTCAGGAGAAAAACGGATACTTGCATCCTCCGTACCGGCAAATAAATCCTGTGCATTTACCACCGTTTCTGCCTCTATCCTTTCTTCCCCGGAAGTTTTTCCGATTTTATAAGGAGTGCTGCATGTAAGAAAAACCTGCTGGCGGTAAATACCTGCATCATCCCCCAAAAGAAGGACGCGGATTCTGCTAATCTGTGCCGGCTCCATTAAAAGAATAGCCTCTACACGGTCTTCCGCAACCACATATTCCACATTCATATTGGCAATGATAATATCCGATAATTTTTTTTCTTCCACTGTCCCATATGTTTTGTAAACCGGAAGATTTTCGGAACGTTTAATATCCCCGTATCCTTCTATCTGGATTCTGGATTCATCCACCGCAATAAGATTCCCCTGGATTCTCTCTTCTTTTAGCTGGATTTTGGAAAGTTCTCCTGCTTCCCACACCAAATCACATACCTGCCCTCCTACACCCTGGGGCTGCCACTGTTCCATGGAAATCTCATATGTTTCCCCTGCATATAGGAAACTGATTTTCTCCCCGGTTTCTTCCAGCAGGTATGCATTTTTTATGGCGGAGGATGTGCCCTTAAAATTACGGATTCCGATAACGTCATCTCCCTTTACATAAAATTCATAAGATTTCATAAGGTTTACAAAGGGAAATTCTATATTACAGGTATATGTGCCGTTTGCCATAATATATGTATTTTCTTCCTGTTTTAACAGGATATCATCTGCAATTTTAACTTCTCCCTTCACATCCAGCAAATCAAGGAACTGGTCATATACCTGGTTAAACTCGTTTCTTGTAACAACATATTTGTCTTTGCCTTCCGGCAATGCCACATATTCTCCGGTTCCTGTCTGTGCGGTAAGCCACTTTAACATTTCTAAAGTAACTACACCCCCAAATTCCTCTTCTTCTATTTTATCCTGCCATTCCGAAGATGAAAAATAGCAAAACGACATAAGTTCCGGCAGTTCCTCTGTCATTACATATTCCTGGCAATATTCATATTCTTCCGTATCCTCCCGGCTTTTTATCACAACAAGCAAAGCCAGCAGCAAAAACACAATGCCCGCAGAAATAACAAATCCCAGCCTGCCGTCCTTTTTGCCGTCACGCCTTTTTTTCTTTACCTGCCTGTAATACCAGGGGGGGTTCCCCATGAGCCGTTTATAATTTCTCTCTCTTCTTCTCTTTAACCGTTTATAATTCCAATCGCTTTTTCTCACCCTAATTTTCTCCCTGCTTAAACCAAGTCTTTTGGAGCAACACAGATATACCCGTGAGCCAAATGTGATGCTCTGGAGTATAACTTAAAAAGAGAAGCCGCCGTATTAAGCAGCTTCCCTGTCTTTTGTGCTTTCATCCTTTATCTTAAGTACTTTTTTAATAAATCTTAAGTACATAAAATCTTTATCATTGGTAAATTCCTGTTTCTCTTTTGCACGCTATCTTTTGTACCTTATGTACTTTATCTTTCGTTTAACTAAAAACCCAAAATGCCGTTTCCTGTAATTTTGACGCCTAGCCGAAGCCAGGTGGGTAACCGCAGCATCTCTTCTGCCTTCCGCTGCAAACGGCGGCCTGACATCCAATCTGCAATGTAGGGAACCCTTTAATTAAATGTAGGTTCAAAATAACAGGGTATCGAACATCCCAGGAATTTATGTTTTGATTATACTATATTCTCTGTCATTTTTCAACGAAAAATTCATGTTAAATTTTAGCATCAAAACATTAAAAATGGGAATCTAATTAAAGATTCCCATTCATATAACATAATCTTAAAGAGAAGATGCCTCATCTACAAGTTTCTTTAATGCATTTAAAGCTTCATCCGGAAGTTTATCGTAACCTTCTTTATTGGTTGCAAATCCTTCCACAGCATTCACACGGTTCTGCATTGCATTCTTTAATGCGGCAACATAATCTTTATTGCCTAAATCCGGCTTAAAGTCAGCAGTCTTTCCTGACCAGTCATACATGATTTCAATATCTGCAAAGGGGCCCCATTTCTCGAATTTAGCCTTGCCTTCTACAATGTCCTCAAGGATTCCCAATGTATCTGCCGGTTTACACTTGGTTCCCATAAAGTCGCCTGTATTTACAATATAGCAGTCTACATTTTTCTCTTCCACAAGTTTCTTGAATTTCTCATAATCGTTTACCAATGGGTAAGTCCTGAACGGATTAGCATAAGGAACGATTCTAAGTGCATTCAGGTCTGTACCTGCAGCTACACGCTCAGCAGTGGATGTCTTGGTAGCAAGGGTTGCTCCCATAACAGATGCCAAAGCAGCGCCTTTTAATTTCAGTACAGGTGGAATGGTAGGATCTTTCATAATCCAGAAGATTGCGTTTACAGGAGCATCAATCTTATCCACACGGTTTGGAGACCATAATTTGGATTTGATTGCACGTCCGTTACCGTTACGGATATCTTCTGTTACTAACTGAACCTTGCCGTTCTCATCCAATGTTGCAGAACAGTTCTGTGCGGACAATAAGTACTCATTATCCGGGCAGCCTGTGGGGTAATCTGCCGTCTTATCAAAATAAGTAGGCTCTAATGCAATGGATGCACAGGTATCTGTGTTAATAATGAAAGCGTCGTCATGCAATACTTTAATTCCGCCAAATTTATCATATTTGCCATTATGTTTTGCATGGGTTAAGGTGGATTTACCGGAACCTGACAATCCGTATACGGAAGCAACGAACTTCTTGCCGCCCTCTAAGGAGTACTCTTTCTGTCCGCCGTGGCAGGAAGCATAGCCGTTTCTGTTGGCAAGAGCCCATGCCATTGTCAGTGTACCTTTCTTATGCTCACCGAAGTATCTCATACCAAGGATTGCCGCGCAGTTCTGATTTGTATCAAAATAGCATAATGTCAGGGGGTCGCTTAAGCAGCTAAAGTCAACGTCCGGCCTCTCCTGAGGAATCCACTGAGGATCAGAGAAGATATATATATCAGGTTCATTGCCGTCTGCAATCAGTTTAGAATTTTTATACATCTTAACATAATCGTCAGACATATACTGGAAGTTTAACATCCAGTTATAAAGGATATTCTCTTCTCCTTCAGGAATCAGAAGGTGTGCTTTTACCATAAACTCCGGGTCAAGTCCGATGAAACACTCTGCATGGTACAATGTCTTCCATCTGGCTTCATATACGGCATCCATAACAACTTTGTCTAATTTCACGTCATCTACGCCCGGCTCGCCTTTGATACGGCGGGCTGCTGCATAACGTCCCGTTACGGCTCCGTCATTAAACAGTAAAACTTTTGCATCTTTCTCAAGACCGAAAGTCTCACCGTCTTTGATTGGCATGTCGGTTACGATCGTACCCGGTGAATTTTTAGCAAGCTGATATGCCTCTTTTAAGGTATTTACCTTTACTACGTTGTTTCCGTAGAAAGCAGCCTCAATAATAGAACGTGTTTTGGAAAAGCCAACTTTTCCAGCACCAATCTCACTAATTGGATAATAAGCTTTTGTTGCCATTTAGTATTTTCCTCCTTCATATTAAATGTGGGAATCATAAAAAACATCCCCAAAATACCTACTTACCAATATACACTATGTGGTTTTTTTTTTCAACGCATTTTTTATAAATTTTCCTGGGAAAATGCTTTCGGAAAAAGTTCTTCCAGCAGGCAAATCCGATAATCACTGTGGTTTTTTGCCATAATGACCTGAAATTCCTTAGGATTGCAAAATTCCGTCATCACCTGGCGGCACACGCCGCAGGGGGATAAATATTCTTCCTTGTCTCCCACAATGGCTATGGCCCTAAATTCCCGCTCCCCCTCCGATATGGCTTTAAAAAAGGCAGTGCGCTCCCCGCAGTTTGTAGGGGAATAAGCCGCATTTTCAATATTGCAGCCCCGGTATATCTTTCCCCCTGCCGTTAAAAGCGCAGCCCCCACATGAAAACCGGAATAAGGGGCATAAGAATATTTTTTTGCCTCATAGGCTTCTTCGATTAATTTTTCTGTATCCATAATCATACTCCTAACATTGCAATTGCAGATTTTCACTTCTTTTATCATTATACTCCATCCGCAGACATTTTTCTATTTGATTTCATTAAAGTAGTAATTATTCCAAAAATATGAACAAATGCTAAAATTTTATTAAATTTTAAATATTTTGTTGTTATATGTTTGTTGTTTGTGGTATGATAAACACGCAACTCCACTTCAAAACAGCAATCGAACAATTATTTATTCTGAAAAATCGTACAATTTTTTCCTGGATAAATATACTGAATAGAGTAATGTAATATTTAAAAGGAGGTATATTATGTACACAAACCCATACAGTAAAATCACACCGGAACTAATAAAACTTTCTAAAATATATGAAGAAAATTCAAACATTAACCCGGAGCTTTACGGGACATATGATGTAAAAAGAGGTCTCCGTGACATAAACGGAAAAGGCGTCCTGGTGGGCTTAACGGAAATTTCTGACGTATGCTCCACAAAAATAGTGGACGGCAAGTCCATTCCCACGGACGGCAGCCTTTATTACCGGGGATACAATGTTAAAGACCTTGTCCGGGGTATTCCGGAAAAAAGCCATTTCGGGTTTGAGGAGTGCAGTTACCTTCTGCTCTTCGGCAGGCTCCCCAAGCAGGAGGAACTAAAGGAATTTGCTGATTTATTAAGTTTTTACCGCACGCTTCCCACCGGATTCGTACGGGATATTATTATGAAGGCCCCCAGCAAAGATATGATGAACACTTTGGCCAGAAGCGTCCTCACCCTTTATTCTTATGACGAGGCGGCAGATGACATTTCCATTCCCAATGTACTTCGTCAATGTCTCCAGCTAATCAGCCTGTTTCCGCTTTTTTCCGTGTATGGTTATCAGGCATACAAACATTATCATGACGGCGACAGCCTGTTTATCCATAAGCCCAAGCCGGAATATTCCACGGCAGAAAATATCCTGCATATTTTAAGGCCGGATTCAAAATTCAGCGAATTGGAGGCAAAACTTTTAGATATTGCCTTGATTCTCCATATGGAACACGGCGGAGGCAATAACTCTACTTTTACCACACATCTTGTATCTTCTTCCGCCACAGATACATATTCTGTGATTGCCGCTTCCTTAGGCTCCTTAAAAGGGCCAAAACACGGAGGCGCCAATATTAAAGTGGTAAAAATGTTTGAAGATATGAAACAGGTGGTAAAAGACTGGAATGACGAGGAGGAAATTTCCAGGTACCTGGAAGCTCTCTTGAATAAAGAGGCATTTGACCGTGCCGGGCTAATTTATGGTATGGGTCATGCAGTTTATTCCCTTTCCGACCCCAGAGCCATGATTTTCCAGTCCTTCGTGGAACGGCTGTCAAAAGAAAAACATAAAGAGAAGGAATTTGCCCTTTACAAGACGGTGGAACGCCTTGCTCCCAAGATCATCGCAGAAAAGCGCAAGATTTACAAGGGAGTAAGCCCAAATGTGGATTTTTACAGCGGTTTTGCTTATTCCATGTTAAACCTTCCCCTGGAATTATACACGCCAATCTTTGCCATCGCCCGTATTTCCGGGTGGAGCGCCCACCGGTTAGAGGAACTTTCCAGCAACGGCAAGATTATGCGTCCTGCATATCAATATGTAGGAACGCACACAGAATACATTCCTATTACAGAACGGTAAAATTATAACAAAACGGGCCTGATTACAGTCAGACCCGTTTGCAATATACTGTATTAATAAAAAAACTCTTCTTTTGCTTTGCGCAGCCTGCCGGAAAACCACAGCCATGACCCGATAAATACAACCGCCCCGATGATATTAAAATACTTTCCCAAAACGGCATACGTATCATTTATGATGGCAAGTATGCCATAGAGCAGCGCCACAGCCCCAAAATAAACAGCATTCATGGCAATGGCTTCTATAAATCCTTTTTTGTTTTTACATCTTGCCATATCCTCCTGGTTTACAACGATGGCGCTTATCTCCCCGGTGTTTTTCATCTTTAGTGCGGAATATATTAAATATAACCCCAGCCCTGCAATGACAACATCAAAAATCAGCATATAATCCATAAAACGTCCCTCACTTTCAATCTGTGATAAGAAGTATACCATACTTTTCCCACTTAATATACGTATCAGGCAAATAACTCGCCTGCCCGAAAAAGTATTGCCACCTGATAGAGGTGGCAAATCTTGATTATCTCTTC
>CANRJF010000087.1 GCA_947630855.1 uncultured Lachnospiraceae bacterium | reverse complement strand
AGTCCCAAGATTTCCCGGGTCCTGAATATTTTCCAACAATAAAAATAAACCCTGCCGCTGCCCCGTCAATGATTGAATATCCCACTTTGGCATGGAGATAACACACAGGATTCCCTGGGGCGTTGCCGTATCACTGACAGAGGCAAATACACTGTCTTTCAACACTTCATACTCTGTGCCGGAAAGCTGTTTTTCATACCCTGCCTCCCTAAAAAAAGTCTCTGACACATACACTTTTTTTATCAGCTCTTTAGGGGCTTCCTCAAACATCTTCCTGCCTTCCGCCAAAAATACCTGCTGCTCTTTTCTCGCCTTTGCCTTTTTTCCTAAAAGGACCAGATTTTTTATCTGTTTGCTTGCTGTACTGGTAATCATAAAAAATAAGGATGTCTCAAAGTTTCATTCTTTAGAGACACCCATTCCCTTCTATACTTTATTTGGAGAGATTTTCACAGATTTCAAACTGATATTCCGGAATATCTTTCTTCATTGCCAACGCTTCGTCAATGTCAAAATCCACGAAATCACCATGGCGGTATCCCACAACCCGGTTTGTCTTGCCCTGGCACAACAAATCTACGGAATAAGCCCCCATAATGGATGCGTACACACGGTCTTTACAGGTGGGGCTTCCGCCGCGCTGCATGTGTCCTAAAATAGTAGCCCTTGTCTCTACACCGGTAGCTGCCTCAATTCTCCTTGCCATGCTGGCAGAATGCCCGATTCCTTCTGCATTAATTATAATATGATGCTGTTTGCCGTGCTTCTTGTTCTCAATAATATTATTTACCAGCTTCTGCTCATCATAATCATAACGTTCGGGAAGAAGAATGTCCTCCGCACCGTTGGCAATTCCTGTCCACAATGCAATGTATCCTGCCCCCCTGCCCATTACCTCGATAATGCTGCACCGCTCATGGGAGGTGGATGTATCCCTTACCTTGTCAATGGCTTCCATAGCCGTATTCACAGCCGTGTCAAATCCAATGGTGTACTCCGTACATGCAATGTCCAAATCTATGGTTCCCGGAAGTGCAATGGTATTAATGCCTAAAGCCGCCAGTTTCTGGGCGCCTTTAAAAGAACCGTCGCCGCCGATAACAACTACACCGTCAATGCCGTGCTTTCTGCAGATTTCCGCCCCTTTTTTCTGCCCTTCCTCGGTGATAAACTCCATACAGCGGGCTGTCTGCAAAATAGTGCCGCCCCTCTGAATGGTATCCGATACGCTCCTTGCCTCCATATCAATGATTTCTTCCTGGAGAAGTCCTGCGTATCCTCTCTTAATGCCTTTTACTTTTAAACCTTTTACTAATCCTTCTCTTACGACTGCGCGGATGGCGGCATTCATTCCCGGGGCATCCCCGCCACTGGTAAGTACGCCAATGGTCTTAACTTCCTTTGCCATAAATCAATTCCTCCTAAATTTATCCCTGTTTTCCGATTTCATCCTAATCTATTTTAATCTCTTTACCAATGGTTTTCAATAGCCTTTTCCACAACTTTTACATTATTTTCACCAAAAATGTTGGTCAAATTGTTTATTAACCCCTCTTCAATCTGAACATTTCTGCTGTCAGGCAGCCGTTTTCTGGCTTTTTCCGTGGAAAGATAGATAATTACAGAATCATTCCCGTCAGATTCCGACATTAACCGGTAGAGGCTTTCCTCTTTTTTCAAAAATTCTTCCTTATTGGTAAACTGAATCCAAAGTTCCCGTTTTGCCGCGTCAAAAGAGTACATTTTTTCGCAGATGAGCTTGCCGTTTTTTTCTTCCTCCACATTTGCCCTGCCCCTGATAAACACCTTGGAATCCACTTCCAAAAGAAGCTTGTTTTTCTCATAATCCCTGGGAAACACCACAACCTCCACGGTGCCTAACAAATCCTCTATGGTGAGAAAAGCCATTACCTGGTTATTCCTGGTATACTTAATGACTTTCTCCGTAATCATGCCGCCTATCATGACAGATGCACCGTCCTTGATTTTCACCTCCCCGGTCTCTTCATCCAAAAGGAAATCCCCTGTGGTATTTGTAATATTTTTCCTCCACCGCTCCTCATATTCCTCTAAGGGATGGCCGCTGACATAAATACCTAAAACTTCCTTTTCAAATCCTAAAAGTTCCTCTTTTTCGTACTCTCCCACCGGGGGCAGTGCAATTTCATAATCTTTTTTATCCTCCTCGGACACAAAATCAAACAGGCTCATCTGACCTGCCATGGATGTTTTTTTCTCCTGGCTGATGGTATCCATAATGGCAGCATACACCAGCATTTTCTGTTTCCTCGTCCCCTCAAAACAGTCTAAGGCTCCTGCTTTAATAAAATTCTCCACTCCCCGCTTATTTACGCCGCTGCCCATTCTTGTAAGAAAATCTTTTAAGGATGAAAATGCCCCACGCTCTTTTCTCTCTGCGATAATTGCTTCAATCACAGGCTTCCCCACGCTCCTGATAGCGGAAAGCCCATAGCGTATCTGCCTGCCGGAAACGGAAAAACCACCTTCCCCTTCATTGATATCCGGGGGCAGAATTTTTATTCCCATTTTCCTGCATGTTAATATATATTCCGATACCTTCGTGGTGTGGTCTAACACGGAAGTCATTAACGCCGCCATATATTCTACGGGATAATAGTATTTTAAATACGCCGTCTGATAGGCAACCACCGCATAGGCGGCAGCATGGGATTTATTAAAGGCATATTTTGCAAAATCAATCATTTCATCATAAATCTTGTTGGCAATTTTTTCATCGATGCCGTTTCCCACGCATCCCTTTACTCCCTCCTCTTCATTGCCGTAAACAAAATTTTTCCTCTCCTGCTCCATCACCGCCTGTTTTTTCTTGCTCATGGCACGGCGCACTAAATCGCTTCTTCCCCAGGAATATCCAGCCAAATCCCTTACAATCTGCATAACCTGTTCCTGATAGACGATACATCCGTATGTGGGGGCTAAAACAGGCTCAAGCTGGGGACAGTCGTAAGTGATGGGGCCCACACTGTTTTTACCTTTAATATATGCGGGAATAAAGTCCATTGGCCCCGGGCGGTATAAGGATATGCCCGCTATAATATCCTCTAAATTCCGGGGTTTTAACTCCTTCATAAAGTTTTTCATCCCGGCGCTTTCCAACTGGAACACCCCTTCTGTCCTTCCTGTCCCAAGGGAGTCCAGCACTTTTTTATCGTTAAAATCAATATGGTCAATGTCAATGACGGCGCCGCTGCTCTTTTCCGCCATTTTTACTGCATTCTGTATGACAGTTAATGTGCGCAGGCCCAGAAAATCCATTTTAAGAAGCCCCAGCTCCTCAATGGTGGTCATGGTAAACTGGGTGGTAATCACGCCTTCTGCCCCTCTGGATAAAGGTACATACTCGTCCATGGGCTTCTGGGATATCACCACTCCCGCCGCATGAACGGAAGTATGCCTGGGAAGCCCTTCTAAGCGCTTTGACATATCAATCAGGCGTCTGATGCTCTCATCTTCCTCATACATCTTTTTTAGTTCCGGATTTATCTGCAATGCCTTATCAATGGTAATTCCCGGCTCATTGGGAATGCTTTTGGCAATATTATCCACAAAGGCATAGGGCAAATCCATGACACGCCCCACATCACGAATCACGCCCCTTGCAGCCAACGTACCAAAGGTAACAATCTGGGTGACACAGTCCTCCCCGTATTTTTCAATGACATAATCAATCACTTCCTGGCGCCTTTCAAAGCAGAAATCCACGTCAATATCAGGCATGGACACACGTTCCGGGTTAAGAAAGCGCTCAAAAATCAGATTGTATTTTATAGGGTCGATATTGGTAATCCCTGTGGTGTAGGCGACTAAACTCCCTGCCGCGCTGCCCCTGCCCGGCCCTACCATAATATCTTTTTCCCTGGCGTAACGGATGTAATCCCACACAATAAGAAAATACTCTACGTATCCCATGTCTTTAATTACATTTAACTCATAATTAAGCCTTGGAATTAATTCTTCATAATTATCAGGATACCTTTGTTTTAACCCGTCAAAGCAGAGTTTCTCCAGATATTCAAAAGTGGTGTATCCCTCCGGCACAGTAAAATTGGGAAGTTTCGTGTTGCCAAACTCGATTTCCACATGGCATCTGTCCCCGATTTTTTTTGTGTTCTCCAGGGCATAGGGGGCGTAGGGAAAGAGGCTTCTCATTTCCTCTTCGGATTTTACGTAGTACTGCCCCCCCTCGTAGCGCATACGGTTCTCATCACTTAATTTCTTTCCTGTCTGCAAACACAAAAGTATGTCGTGTGCCTCGGCGTCTTTCTCGTAAGTGTAATGCACGTCATTGGTTGCCACCAGCTCTATGCCTGTATCTTTGCTGAGGCGGACAAGCTGCTGGTTTACTGCCTGCTGCTGCTCTAGGCCATGGTCCTGTAATTCCAGGAAAAAATTGCCCCTCCCAAAACAGTTTTCATATTTTTCTGCCGTCTCTTTTGCCTCTTTGTACATGCCCCGGGCAAGATACCTCTGCACCTCCCCGGCAAGGCAGGCGGAGAGGGCTATGATTCCCTGGTGGTACTGCTCTAACACTTCCATATCCACCCTTGGCCTGTAATAATATCCGTCCACAAAACCCCTGGACACAATTTTCATCAGGTTACTGTAACCCTGGTTATTTTCCGCTAAAAGCACAAGATGATAGTACCTGTCCTCCCCCTGGACATTTTCCCTGTCAAAACGGGAGCCGGGGGCTACGTATACTTCACATCCCAATACAGGATTTATGCCTGCTGCCTTTGCCGCCTTATAAAACTCAATGACGCCGTACATCACACCATGGTCTGTGATGGCTCCGGCATCCATGCCCAACTCTTTTAACCTTGCCACATATTCTTTTATTTTATTGGAGCCGTCTAACAGACTGTATTCTGTATGGACATGCAGATGTACAAAAGACATGATGACTCTCCCCTTTTATCCCATAATATTTCCGTTATTTCTGACTGTTTGCAGTATACCACAATTGCATTTCATTTGCAATTTGGCTTCAAATGAAATACAATAAGACAAAGGATTTTATTTTTTACATGTTAAAGGAGTACACATTATGAAAAAAGTCGGCTATTTCTTTTTTAGTTTTTTACCCATCTTAGCAACCCTGCTGCTGCAGTTTGTTCTGACTATTCCGCTCATGGGATTTGCCCTTATAGGAATATGCATGTTCGGCTCGGGACGGATGGAAGACCTGATAACCATGGTTTCCGGCACCACCTTCTCCACACTGACTGCCGTTTTATATGCCGCCGCCGGCATCTGCATTTTCGGCATATGGTACCAGTTACAATTCCACGGCAGCTTTACAAAAGATTCGGCAAAACATATAAATCTGAAGCTCCTGGCGGGGATTCTCTGCCTTGTGCCCATATTACAGGTTTTAACAGGCCTTCTTGCCACAGGCATTGGCTCCCTGTTTCCTAAATGGATGGAATTGTATGAAGAGCTTATGGAAATGGCAGGATTTACGGAAAGCCCGTCTTTCCTTCTGGTGTTGTATGCCATTATCTTAGGTCCCGTCTCCGAAGAACTTACATTCCGGGGAGTAACCATGACATCTTTTAAACGTGCCCTGCCATTCTGGGCTGCCAATCTGCTGCAAGCCCTGCTGTTTGGTATATTCCATCTTAACCTGATTCAGGGTATCTATGCTTTCTTTTTAGGGCTGGTTTTAGGCTATATCTGTGAAAAAAGCGGCAGTATCTGGTATACCATTGTCCTGCACATCGCCTTTAACTGCTGGGGGACATACGGCGGAGTCATTATGTCCGACTCCTTGTCTCCTGTAATGACCTGCGTGCTGTATTTGATTTTCATTTTTCTGGGTATTCTTGGATTATGGCTTTTTGCCCATAATTTACCGCCAAAAGAAAAATTTACATCTCTCTCTAAAGAATCTGAAGTTCTTTCCGATATATAATACAAATGAAAAGCGCTTCTCATAAAAACAGTTAAAACTAAAGTAGACGCCAGGGACGGCGGTTGTTAAGGACATATCTCTTAATGGCTGTTGTCTCTTTTTTATGCACGATTGTGCAGATGGCGGTAAGGAGGATACCATGATAATTAATTCCAGTGATGTTACTATGGCTTCCCACCGCAAATACCAGAGCATAACTTCTTATTCTTCCTCTGGTACTACATGGGGAGCATCCGGCATTGAAAGCCACAATGTATCTGTCAGCGAAAACTATATGGAAGAGTCAAATAACGGAAAAAGCAGCGACGATAACGGCAATTCCGGGGAAAATAACCTGATGGACAAATTTAATCAGGCAAAAAGCATTTCTTCCCCTGCCAGGTTAAAACCCGGTATTTCCATTGCCAATACCATACGGCAGCAATCCCTTATATACCTTTTCAAGGCACTGTTTGGAGGAAGCAGTTTGGAGAGATTCGGCATGTATGACCTTTTATCCACCACCCAGGACAGATGGACTACGCCGCCCACCGGAGGGACTTACTCGGAAAGCTACTACCATGAAGAGACGGAATCCACAAAATTTTCCACCACAGGCACTGTAAAAACAGCGGACGGCAGGGAAATCAATTTTAACCTGTCCATGTCCATGAGCCGCTCTTTTACGGAAGCCTACACAAACGCAACGGATTTCGGCCAGCCCTTAACCCAGACAAAAATGCGGGACCCTCTGGTTATCAACTTAAATACTGCCGCCGCCAATGTAACAGACCAGTCTTTCTATTTCGACCTGGACGCAGACGGAACCCTGGACAAAATTTCAAACCTTGCTTCCGGCAGCGGTTTTCTCGCCTATGATAAAAACGGGGACGGCATCATTAATGACGGAAGGGAATTGTTCGGGACACAAAACGGGGACGGATTTGCCGACCTTGCAGGCTACGACAAAGACAAAAACGGATGGATTGATGAAAACGATGAAATTTTCCATAAACTTCGTATCTGGAGCAAAGACGAAAACGGCAATGACATACTTTACTCTTTAAAAGAGGCAGGCGTGGGCGCCATCTGCCTAAGCCATGCAGCCACAGACTTTGCCTTAAAATCCTATGAAGATAACAGTACCAACGCATTAGTGCGCCAGACCGGAATTTTCCTCTATGAAAACGGAAAGACAGGCACGGTGCAGCATGTAGACCTTGCCGATAAATCCTGAAAGAAACACATTGATTTTTCCCCTCTATGGGCTTATAATAATATAATTGAAAAAAACGTATGAACAACATCAATACATAAAGGAGAATCATGGATATGACATTTCAATTTACCGCCGACTGCATCATCGGCATTGAACAGATAGATGTGGAACATCAGTATTTATTTACAATTTTAAACCAGATTGTAGATGCCGTACACCACAATGAAGGCATTTGGGACGAGAGCCAGAAACTGGAAACTTACATTGCCCGCTTAAAGGAATACGGGCAGATTCATTTCACCCACGAAGAAGAATACATGGAAGAACATCATGATTTAGAACTTCCCAGGCAGAAAAGGGAGCATGCGTTTTTCATGAAAAAACTAAGTTCCATTGATTTAATGGATTTAAATGACGAGGAAAAGAAAAAAATTCTGGAAGATATGCTTTCATACCTTACGAAATGGCTGTACCAGCATATTTTAGGCAGTGACACCCTTATCGGCAAAATCAAACACCTGCCGGATGAATGTGAATCCGGCAGCTTCTGTGAATTTACAGACAAATATTTGACAGGAATCTCTTTAATCGATGAAGAACATAGAGGGCTGTTTGAAATTATCGGCAGGGCATACAATCTTGTGGAAAAAAATTCCATTAATGACAAGTATGATGATATTATGCTTATCATTGATGAACTGGAAGAATATACAAAAGTACATTTTTCCCATGAAGAAGAATATATGGAAAACACCCATTACCCTCATTTAGACGCCCAGAAAAGGGCACATGATACATTTCTCTCCAAGCTGGAAGAAAAAGACTTAGGGGAAAACGAGGAGGATCAGCAGGCTTACCTTGAAGATTTACTGGATTTTCTCTTTGCCTGGCTGAGCAACCATATTTTGAAAATGGACAAAGGAATTATTTAAAAAACACCCGGTACAATCGTACCGGGTATTTTTATGCTGCCTCTTAATCTTCACAATTTGCAAACTGGTCCAAAATAATGTTAAGCTGTTCTGTCAATAACTTATCCTTCGTAATTAACTCTTCGTGCTCTCTTGTGAGATTTTCCCGCTCCTGCTTTAACTCCACAAGCCTTTCAATAATCTCCTGTCTCTTCACTGTTATTCCTCCTATCCTAATCTAATTTTTAAAATTCTCCGGTTCCACAACTACTTTATCCAAATGCCAGATTTCATCCACATACTCCTGGATGGTTCTGTCCGAAGAGAACTTACCAGCATGTGCCGTATTTAACATTGCCATCCTTGCCCAGCCTTTCTCATCTTTGTATGCTTCTTCAATGCGTTTCTGGGCATTGGCATAAGAATGGAAATCTGCCAGAATAAAGTAAGTGTCTGCATATCTGGTACTTTGTGTATTTAACAGAGAATTATATAAATCACGGAACAATTCACTGTTATTCGGTGAATAGAATCCGTTTATCAACTGCATTAACACCTTACGGATATCCTGGTCATTATTGAAAATCTGCATAGGGTCATAATCCCTGTTTTTCTCATGGGCAATGACCTCGTCGGAGCTCATTCCAAAGATAAACATATTATCCTTGCCTACCTCATCCACCATCTCCACATTGGCTCCGTCCATGGTACCGATGGTAACGGCGCCGTTTAACATAAACTTCATGTTTCCTGTACCGGATGCCTCCTTGCTTGCCGTGGAAATCTGCTCGCTCACATCTGCCGCCGCAAAAATCCATTCCGCATTGGATACACGGTAATCTTCGATAAATACAACTTTTATCTTATCCTGAATGCTCCTGTCATTATTAATTACTTCGGCAACACTGTTAATTAACTTTATAGTCAATTTGGCAATCTTATATCCTGCCGCCGCTTTTGCCCCAAAGATAAAAGTCCTGGGATAAAACTCTTTGTCAGGATGCTCTTTCAAATCATTGTACAGATACATGATATGAAGGATATTCAGAAGCTGTCTCTTATATTCATGGAGACGTTTTACCTGAACGTCAAAAATGGAACGTGGATTTACATCAATACCGTTATGCTCCTTAATATATTTTGCAAGGCGCAGCTTATTCTGGTATTTGATGTTCATAAACTCATGCTGGGCCTTCTCTTCATCCACATACAAAGCCAGTTTCTCAATTTTGCTTAAATCCGTAATCCATTCCGGCCCGATATGGTCTGTTACCCAGTTGGCAAGAAGCTGGTTTCCATGAAGGAGGAAACGCCTCTGGGTAATTCCGTTGGTCTTATTATTAAATTTATTTGGATACATCTCATAGAAATCTTTTAATTCCTGTTTCTTTAAGATTTCCGTGTGAAGCCTTGCCACACCGTTTACGGAATGTCCTGCTGCAATGGCAAGATGAGCCATTTTCACCTGGCCGTCCTGCACGATTGCCATACGGTTAATCTTCCCTGTATCTCCTGGGAACTTCTCCTGAATCCGAAGGACAAACCGGCGGTTAATCTCCTCTACAATCTGATAAATTCTTGGAAGCAGCCTTGAGAAAATCTCAATGGGCCATTTCTCCAGTGCCTCAGCCATAATGGTATGGTTTGTATATGCGCACACCTGGGTGGTAATATCCCATGCGTCATCCCAGTCTAATCCTTCCTCGTCCAAAAGATAACGCATTAACTCCGCTACCGCTACCGTAGGATGGGTATCATTTAACTGGAATGCCACTTTTTTCGGCAGGTCGTGAATATCATCATGAGTTTTCTTAAAACGTTCCACTGCACGCTGCACGCTGGCAGATACAAAGAAATACTGCTGTTTTAAGCGCAGCTCCTTACCAGAAATATGGTTGTCATTGGGATAAAGCACATCCACCAGATTTCTTGCCAGATTCTCCTGCTCCACTGCCTTGCGGTAATCTCCCTTGTCGAAAGAATCCAGCTCAAAACGCTCTATGGGCTCTGCATCCCAGATAATCAAAGTATTCACCATATGGTTGTTATAACCGATAATAGGCATATCATAAGCAATGGCGCGGACAGCCTGATAATTCTCCTGTATAAATTTTGTCCTTCCGTCAGGCTGGTTTTCCGCCCTGACATACCCGCCGAATTTTACTTCATAGGTATACTCCGGCCTTCTAAGCTCAAAAGGATACCCGTCTTTTAACCAGTCATCCGGCCTCTCCACCTGAAAACCGTCTACAATCTCCTGGCGGAACATGCCGTAATGGTAACGGATACCGCATCCGTATGCCGCATAGCCCAGCGTGGACAAAGATTCCATAAAGCAGGCTGCAAGCCTTCCAAGGCCGCCGTTCCCCAGCGCCGGGTCAGGTTCCTGATCCTCAATGACATTGATATCAAGTCCCATCTCCTCCAATGCCTCTGCCACTTCCTTATATGCGGTTAAATTAATCAGGTTGTTGCCTAAGGCACGGCCCATAAGAAACTCCATAGACATGTAATATACTACTTTGGGGTCATCTTTCTTCAGGGCATGCTGCGTTTCCATCCACTGATTAATCACAATGTCCTTCACCGCAAAGGATACCGCCTGGAAAATTTCCTGGTCGCTGGCTTCCTCTAATGTCTTGCGGTACAATGTCCTTACATTGTCCCGTACCTCTTCCTTAAAATGCTCCTTATCAAATACATCCTTGTTCAAGTGAGTTCCTCCTTCTGTATTATGCTTTATTTCCTGTTGCCTCTATGACTGTTTTTTCACTTCCAGCGTCACCTGTTCTCCATTGATATTCCAATCTTTCTTATAACCGGAAAGGCTCTCCGTTGTAATATCCGCCGCTAAAACTTCCGCCATAACAGTCTCTTTATTTTTCGTTAAAATATCAGAAACCTTTTTATCTGAACGGTATCCAACCATAATCTTATCCATGACTTCAAATCCTGCTTCTTTCCGCATGGTCTGGATTTTACTGATTAATTCCCTTACAAAACCTTCCTCAATCAGTTCCTCTGTAAGATTGGTATCTAAGACAACGGTAACATCATTATCGCTCTCAGCCACATAACCATCTTCCTGAGACATGGTAATGAGCAAATCCTCATTTAATAATACAACTTCCTCACTGATACTGTCAAGTTTTATGGCCCCCTTACTGTTTAATTCTGCCATGGCTGCATTGCCGTCCAAATTTTGAAGGGCTTCTTTTATCTGAGCTAAATATTTACCGTACTTTGGCCCTACGGTGCGAAGCTGGGGTTTAAACTCATAACTGGTGTAGCTGCTTACATCCTGGGTAAATTCCACCTTCTTAACATTCAGTTCGTCTTCTATGATTTCTGTATAAAAGTCGGAAAGCTCAAAGTCTGCCTGAATATACATGGTGCCAATGGGCTGACGGTTCTTAATATTTGCCTTATTCCGGCATGCCCTGCCCATAACGACCACTTTCAATACGGCATCCATATCTTTTTCCAGTTCTTTGTCAATTACACTTTCATCCGCCACAGGGAAATCACATAAATGTACGCTCTCCAAAGCAGATTTATTCACGCTTCTTACAAGATTCTGGTAAATATCCTCCGTCATAAAGGGAATCATGGGGGCAGCACATTTTGCAACGGTGACAAGTGCGGTATAAAGGGTCATATAAGCATTTATTTTATCCTGCTCCATTCCCTTTGCCCAGAAACGCTCTCTGCTCCTCCTTACATACCAGTTGCTCATCTCATCCACAAATCCATCCAATGCCCTTGCCGCTTCCGGAATCCTGTAATTGCCTAAATTTGTATCCACATCAATGATGAGGCTGTTTAATTTGGATAAAAGCCACTTATCCATAACCGATAGCTTATCATACTCCAAAGTGTATTTTGAGGCATCAAAATTATCAATATTTGCATAGAGCACAAAAAATGCATAGGTATTCCACAAGGTTCCCATAAACTTCCGCTGTCCCTCCTGCACAGCCTTGCCATGGAACCGGTTGGGAAGCCAGGGGGCGGAATTAATGTAAAAATACCAGCGGATGGCATCTGCCCCGTAAGTTTCCAATGCCTCAAAGGGGTCAACGGCATTGCCTTTTGACTTACTCATTTTCTGGCCGTTTTCATCCTGTACATGCCCCAGCACAATCACGTTCTCATAAGGGGCTTTGTTAAACAACAGGGTAGATTCTGCCATCAGGGAGTAAAACCACCCTCTTGTCTGGTCCACTGCCTCGGAGATAAACTTTGCAGGGAACTGCTGTTCAAATAAATCCTTATTTTCAAAAGGATAGTGATGCTGGGCAAAAGGCATTGCCCCGGAATCAAACCAGCAGTCAATAACCTCCGGCACTCTGACCATCTTTTTCCCACAGTCAGGACAGTCAAAGGTCACTTCGTCAATATAGGGACGGTGAAGTTCCACTTTCCCATTTTCCGGATTTTTGCTTCTCTCTGCCAGTTCCTGCCTGCTTCCGATACACTCCTGACGGCCGCACTCACATTCCCACACATTTAAAGGTGTTCCCCAGTAACGGTTTCTGGAAATTCCCCAGTCCTGAATGTTGGCAAGCCAGTCTCCGAAACGTCCCTTTCCAATGGATTCGGGAATCCAGTTTACCGTGTTGTTATTGCGGATTAAATCATCTTTTACCTCCGTCATCTTAATAAACCAGGATTCTCTTGCATAGTAAATCAGCGGCGTATCACAGCGCCAGCAGTGGGGATAATCATGCTCAAATTTAGGGGCGTCAAACAACAGGCCGGATTTGTCCAAATCTGTGATAACCATAGGGTCTGCCTTTTTTACAAACACGCCTGCATAATCCGTATCCTCTGTCATTTCCCCTTTGCCGTTTACAAGCTGCACAAAGGGAAGGTCATATTTTCTTCCCACCTGGGCGTCATCCTCACCAAAGGCGGGAGCGATATGGACAATTCCCGTACCGTCTGTCATGGTAACATAATTGTCGCAGGTAATATAAAATGCCTTCTTGTGCTGTTTTTCTATGATTTTGTCTGCAAAATGAAATAAAGGTTCATACTCCTTATGCTCTAAATCCGTGCCCTTATAAGTTTCCAGCACTTCATAGGCCGTCTCTCCCTCGTCAGAGAGCCTGCCCAGCACTGTATCCAGCAGGGCTTCTGCCATATAGTAAACATAGCCGTCTTTTGCCTTTACTTTACAGTATGCCTCCTCCGGGTTTACGCACAATGCCACATTGCTTGGCAGCGTCCAGGGCGTGGTAGTCCATGCCAGAAAATAGGCATCTTCGCCAACCACCTTAAACCGAACCACGGCGGAACGTTCTTTTACCGTCTTATATCCCTGCGCCACCTCCTGGGAAGAAAGGGGGGTTCCGCACCGGGGGCAGTAAGGCACAATCTTAAAGCCTTTGTACAATAATTTTTTATCCCAAATCTGCTTTAACGCCCACCACTCCGACTCAATAAAATTATCATCATAAGTCACATAAGGGTTATCCATATCCGCCCAGAAACCAACGGTTCCCGAGAAATCTTCCCACATGCCCTTGTATTTCCATACGGATTCCTTACACTTTTTAATAAAAGGCTCCATGCCGTATTCTTCAATCTGGTCTTTGCCGTTTAATCCTAAAAGTTTTTCCACTTCCAGTTCCACAGGAAGTCCGTGGGTATCCCACCCTGCCTTCCTGGGCACATATTTTCCCTTCATGGTCTGATATCTGGGAATCATATCCTTAATTACACGGGTAAGCACGTGCCCGATATGAGGCTTGCCGTTGGCTGTGGGCGGCCCGTCATAAAATGTATACGTCTCCCCCTCCTTACGGTTTTCCATGCTTTTTTCAAAAATTTTATTGTCCTTCCAAAACTTTTCCGTGGCTTTTTCCCTTTCCACGAAATTCAAATTCGTTTCTACCTTGTTGTACATAGTTTCCTCCTGAATAAAATTTTCTCCCTGTTTTTCAAGATTTAAAATGTGTCATTGTGATGGTCTTCGTCATGGTCATAGTCATCGTAATCATCATAATCTTTATCATAGTCATCATCAAAGTCATCATCGTAGTCATTATCGTAATCGTAGTCTTTGTCAAAATATTCCTCATAGCCCTCCGGCAAATCAGATTTGTAATCTTCTCCCATATTCTCCTGCATCTGGCGTTCAAATTCCTTCTGGAATGCATCCTGGAAATCCGAACTTCCCACCGTGAAAAAAACCATGACAAAAAAGCCTACAATAGACAGCACGGATGTAATAATGCCTGCGATGCCGAAAATCTTTCCGTCCTTACACCTGACCAGATGGACAATTCCGAAAATCACCGATATAATCGCCAGGGGTATATTGATACAGGTACAAAACAGCACCAAAGAAATAATTCCCAAAACAAGGGATGCTATTCCAAATCCCATTCCCGGCTGGGGCGGCTCCTCATAACTCTGATAATTGTAACCGTTCTGGTAACTCCCCGCCTGATTATAACCGTTCTGGTAACTTCCGGTGTTTTCATGGTAGCTTCCGGTGTAATTTGTATTTCCTTCACTGTAAATGCTCTGCCCGGTGTTTTCCTGGGAAGACGTTTCCTCAGGCGTCTGCCCCCCTGACGGCAAATTTGTATTAAAATTATCTTCGCTCATAATTTCTCTCCTTATTTTCGTTTATGCATATCTGTTCCGTATTCTCATGCTACATGTTCCATTTTAACATACTTTTTTTTATTTTTGAACTATAATTTAGATTTTATGGCTGACATTGTTAAAAAAAGACGGCACTGCATAACAGAGCCGCCTTTTATGTACCTTAAATTGTCCGCCCGTATCTTACATTGCCAATTCAGACAAAGCTGCTGCACCGCCTAATGCTGCCAAACCTAATATAGCAAGAACAATAATAACAACAAACAGGATAATACCGATAATACTGCAGATTAATCCTGCCTTGGACATGCCGCACTTTTCATTGTTCTTATTGTATACAATTGCTAAAACAAGACCAACAATTCCGGAAATAAAAGCTATCCATGGCTGTATACAGATTAACACAATAGACGCAATACCAAGTACCATGGAAGCAATGGCTAAACCCTTGCCTCCTTCAGACGGTGTGCCGTTTTCAAAGTCACTCATTTCTCTTTCCTCCATATTTTAAAATTAATAACAACGTAGCCATTTTACCAGAAATACTTCCCTATTTCAACAGTTTTTTTAAAAGAATTCTTCCGCCTCATTTTCAGACAATTTGTACTCCCTTATAATGGTTGATTTTATTTCAGGGTTTTTATGACCAAAACCTTTAAGAGCGTTAATGGTTCTTTGTATATCTTCTCTTCGGATTTTATCCTCCCTCAGCTTAATACGTGGCTCCATTATCTCCATTAATACGTCATACATATTATCACCTTCCTTTAATTGTTCAATAATTTTCCGGTTAGCTCCGATGCATACCTCTAGAATGGAATCCGCCAGTTCCAAGTCTGCTTTCTGGGTCATATGGCTTCTGCTGTCCAAAAGTTCCTGTATATTTTCTTTCTTTAAATGCCCCGACAGGGCTTTCAGCCATTTATGGTATTTCTCATCCAATTCTCTGGTGACAATTATCTGTGCCGGGAACATAATCGGGCCTTCTATATAATAGATACCCTGGTAAGGATTTTCCACCGGATATGTATGCTCTTGAAAATACCGGAATAAACCGTCTGGTTTTGCTTCGTGAATAATGGATACCGTAATATCATCTGCCTTTATTTCGTCCACTGTTTTCCCGTAGGATTTATAAAGGCTTGCATATGCTATTGACTTATAGAAAGTGTCAATGTTCAAATGGTCATCCGGAGATTTGTATTCCACTATATTATGCCCCTTAAAGAGGTATCCTATTTCATTGGAAATATGGACGGCAGCATCTTTCTT
>CANRJF010000086.1 GCA_947630855.1 uncultured Lachnospiraceae bacterium | reverse complement strand
GTGGACCTCTGTTTTGCGCCGACCGAAGCGGAGCGTAGAAAAGGTGATATGATGAGAGGTGCATTGATTGAAACAGAGGCAAAAAGAATTTTGAAAAAGGGCATGAGTGAAGCTCAAAAGGAAACAGCACTTAGGATGTTACAGGATGGAGAATTATCAATTGATAAAATTGCAAAATATTCAGGTCTTAGAGTTGAGGATGTGGAGCAGCTTGCAGGACTTCAGACAGTGTAAGGCAGAAAAATTCCATATTGTATTATTTAAAGCAGAGAAATAACTGATTTTTCAGATTGTTTCTCTGTTTTTTCAAAGAGATAAGTGTCTGCTTGCAGCGTGTATTTGACTGTGGTATAGTAAACACGTCAGGAGGATGATGAAATGTTTTTAACTGATGCGGAACAAAATCAATTGAAGGAACTGTTAAGCCGGTTTGAAGGTGATTCCCATGTCCAGGATATGAAAAAATATATACAGCATGGCAGTGTCACAACGTTTACCCACTGTAAAAATGTAACATATGTGAGTTTCTGGATGAATCGGAAGTTTAAGCTTTGTTCAGATGAAAAGGCACTTGTCACAGGAGCATTTTTACATGACTTTTATTTATATGACTGGCATGTGCCGGAAGAATATCATCGCCTGCATGGTTTTTCCCATGCAAAGGTGGCAAGTGGAAACGCGGTAAAGTTTTTTGGAATTGGCCCTAAGGAGCAGTCCATTATCCAATGTCATATGTGGCCTTTAAATATTACCTGTATCCCCCAAAGCCGTGAAGCTGTTATTGTCTGCCTCGCAGATAAAGTTTGCTCCCTGATAGAAATATTTGTGCATAGAAAATAGATATTATCTAAATAAAGAGGGAAAAAAGGCGTTTCTCCTGGGACAGGGCTATATGCCCGCCCAGGAATTTCATGTTCTGAAAAATCAACTGCACAGAGACAATCCATGGTATTTTGAGGATGAGGTCACCTATCCCTTTGAGACGCCAGAGTATGTATTTCCCCAGGGAAGCCTGAAAAGGCTGTGTTATTCCCGCGAGCAGCGAGCCAAGTGACTGCTTGCAGGCATTTGGCGACTGCCGCGAGGGCGCTGTGTGCCGGTGGCACATGTTAAGCGCCGACCGGTTCACAACGTCCAGTGGACGTTGGCTCTGAACCGACCGAAGTGGAACGGAGAAGCGAAGCGTAGACCAAATACCCCACTGCTATTCAGCACTGCAAGTTTGATGCCCCGTCGGTTTGCTGCGGGGTATTTGATTTGGATTAAAAATTATGCCGATGGCAAATTGGTCTGTGCCTCCGGGAATCTCTTCCTGGGGGTTCTTTTTTTTTCAAAACACTTTCTCCAAAAAGGAGAGCGATTCGCCGATACGGAGGATGCTTATAGTGATATAATGTTGTATATTAAGTTTTAAGGAGGCATACATGATAAACCAGATAAAGATAGGACAATTTATAGCAGAGAACCGTAAAAGTCTGAACCTTACTCAAAAGCAGCTGGCAGAGCAAATCGGGGTGACTGATAAAACCATATCAAAGTGGGAGACAGGAAACCGCCTTCCGGATGCAGTGCTTTTAATGGATTTATGCGAGTTATTGCATGTTGATGTCAATGAACTTTTGAAAGGGGAAAGATTTCAGTCCGAAAATTATGAGCAAAATGCAAAGGATAACCTGGTGGACCTGGTGGGGGAGATAAATGTGATTAAGCAGGAAAAGAGGGGAAGGTATGTGGGTGCAGTTTTAGGCGTTTTGTCCATAGTGTTGATGATTGCAATGGTTGTGTACATGTCGCCGGGAACCCTTAGGCTGTATTATTTTATAGATATTCCTACATTGACTTTCTTGATTGGAATAGTACGCCAGGTATTAACCGTCACAGGATGTTTCCACGATTTAATCAATGCATGGAAGTTCTGCATAGGGCGGGGTCAGATATCGGAAAGGGAAATCAAGACAGCAGCCCATGCAGTTTCATTTGCCTGTGTAGTTGTCCCTATTGCGGGAATTATGATTTCAATAATAGGGATAGTATCCGTAATCGGAGGGTTTTCCGATGTAAAAGTCATAGGTTCCGCTCTTGCGCAGATAGTGCTTTCTGTATTTTACACTGCCTTGCTGGAACTTATAAATGCAGCGGTTCTGTTTAAACTGAAAAAGGAGGAGTGTTTGTGGTAAATGTTTTAAAGAAAATTCCAAAGCGGAAAATTATTCGGGAAAAGGGGAGAAGCATTTGCGTCATATCGGCAGTATTTTTTACAACAGTGCTTTTTGTTATGGTTTTTTCCGCCTTATTTGCCAGTATAGATGCGGGGGAAGAGATGCTGAGAAAATCCTCCCCTATTGCAACGGACATGGCATTGTTTTTAACGGAAGAAGAGTATGAAAGAATAAGCAAAAATGACCTTATATCCCAGTCATCCACAGGGATTCAGATTGGATATATGAAGAGCCCGGCGGGAAATGAGAAGATAAATCTGTACAGTTTCCAGGAAAAGATGGCGCGCTGGCTCAAGTATTATCCCACAGAGGGACGTATGCCCCAAAAGGCTGATGAAATCGTGGTATCCGACCAGTATTTAAGGGAGAGGAACATTACATACAGGGAAAATGAGCAGATAGATATAACCTACTATATTGATGAAAAGGAATATACGGATACTTTTACGATTGTAGGGACATATGCCAGGTCAATGCAGCCTTTGTATGTTGCTATTGTGTCAGAAGATTTTTATAAGGAAATATGCAGGGAGTTAAAGCAGCAGGGGACAGACCCGGAACGTGAAGTACATTTAATGGCGGGAATTATGTTTAAATCCGGCGGAAATGTAAGGAGGCTTGCTTCCATGCTGATAGAACAGGAGGGGCTGGATTTAGAAGAAGGGCAGGTGTTTTTAAATGATATTTCCCTGCTTGGCAGTATGGGCATGGGCGTCTGGATGGCGGTTTTTGGTCTGGTAATTGCCGTGATGGCGGTAGGATATCTTTTTATCTCAAATATTTATTGTATTTCCATTGCCAGTGACGCAAGGTTTTACGGGAAGCTTACTACAAACGGAGTGACAAAAAAGGAGATAAAAAAACTGATTCAGCGGGAAAACAATATACTTTTCCTGATTTCCGCTGTTCCGGCGCTGCTTGTGGGTTATGCCTTTTCTTCCGCTGCACTGCCAAAGATTTTAAATATGTATACCACATTTGAGGTAAAGGGAAGCCGTAATTTCCGTATTTTTATTTTATCATTGGCATTTGCCTATCTTACGGTCAGAATCAGCGTACATAAACCTGTGAAGCTGGCAAAAAACTGTTCTCCCATAGAAATGAAAAAATATATGGGAAAGTTGGGACAGGTGAAAAAAGCAGATACCGGGGACTGTCTGAAAAAGTTTGTGATACGCCATTTAAAAAGCGATAAGAAAAAAGTGTTAAAGGTTTGTGTATCCGTTGCATTATCTGTATTTTTAGCCAATGCATTTTATGCCGTAGCGGAAGGTTTTGATGAACAGGAATATGTGAAAGAAGATTTGGATGCAGATTACATTTTGGCAAAGAAATCTATATTAGCGAACCTGAGTGTGAATAGTGTGTCGTATGAACGGACTACGCCGGATGAAATTGCAGAATATAAAGGCCTTCCGGGGATAAAAGAGGAGGGGGGAGGAAGCATGTCCCATGTTTGTATTCTGCCATCCCAGGATGTGTGGGATAATTTTGCCAGGATAGTGGGTGAGGTCCACTATGAAACGCCCGGTGAAATGTATGTTGGCGCTTATGGACTGGATGACATAATGTTAAAAAGGATGAAAATCATAGAGGGTGAAATTGATTTGGATTTGTTCCATACGGGAAAATATGTGCTTTTGGACCCTATTTTAAGTGATAATAATGTGGAAAATGAGGCATGTTATAAGCCCGGTGATACGGTGACGATTCCGTTTCGCAGCGGGGAGGAGGGAGTCTATACGGTGATGGCGGTGGTGGAGAGCCTGCCGTTTTCCCTTTCTTTTCCCGGCAGGTATCAGGGAAGCAATCTGTATCTTCCGATGAAGGAATGGCAGGAGAAGGAGAAGCGGAAAGATTATTATATATATGCTTTTGATGTGGAAGAAGAATTTCATGAAGTATGGGATGAGACTTTAGAAAGGAGTACAGAAGAAAAGGGCGGTCTGCTTTCCTACAAGTCTGCAAAGACAATCGCTGACGAGGTAAAGGAATATACCAATGGATTAAAGCTTTTAGGCATTGTTTTGTGTGCAATTCTGCTTTCTATGGGCATTATGAACTTTGTCAATTGTACAGTGGGAAATATTTACAACAGAAGAAAAGAATTTGCTGTTTTTCAAAGTATGGGTATGGAGGAAAAGGAAATAAAGATGAGCCTTGTAAAAGAGGGGATTCTGTATATGGCGGGGGGATTTATATTCGGAATTGTTCTTTCCGTTCCCGGAATATATATTTTAATAGAAAATATTTTGAAGGAACCTTATATAGAATATCATTTTTATCTGATGCCGTTTGTCTTGTTTCTTTTACTGGGAAATCTGATAGCTGTCTTAACGCCCTGGATTTCTTATAAAAAGATGGAAAAAAGAGAAAATTTCCTGGAAAGGATACGTTTGTGCAGGGAGTAAATGTGTATGCTTCGGGAAATCAAGTTTCGGCTGCCCTAACGCTTAGGAAGGAGAAAAGTATGGATAGAGAGATTGTAGTGGATGTAAAGGATGTAAGCAAGATTTATGAGAGCCAGTCTGGGAAAAATCGTGTTTTGGACAAAGTAAATGTGAGTATAAAGAGTGGCGAATTTATAGGGATAGTAGGAGATTCCGGCAGCGGAAAGACGACGCTTTTAAATCTGGTGGGGGGAATGGATTCTGCCAGTGAGGGGCAGATTATTGTTGCCGGAGATGTGATATCTGATTTTGACGAGAAACAGAGAACTTTATATAGGCGGAAGCGGGTAGGATTTATTTTTCAGGATTACAATTTAATCAATGAACTCACTGTGTACGAGAATATTATTCTGCCTTTCCAGTTAAAAAAGAAGGAGATAGATGACAGTCTTATTGACAAATTTTTAGACATGGTAAGGCTTAAGGAGAAGAAAAATGCATTTCCCATGCAGCTATCCGGAGGAGAACAGCAGAGGGCGGCTATTTTAAGGTCTCTGCTTAGTAAACCGGACATTATTTTAGCGGATGAACCAACGGGAAATCTGGACAGCAAAAACACGCAGGTGGTGGTAAAACTTTTGCAGTATTTTTCCACTCAGATGGGCAGCACAATTCTTTTTGTTACCCACAATATGGAACTGACAAAACATTGTGACCGTGTCATTGTGGTGAAGGATGGAAAAATTGTGAAGGGATGATGGAAACCGCCTTTTTCCCGTAAAATCATGCCCTGCCCGTTAAAATTGACAAGATGCAACCGCAGTTCGGCAGACAAAAAATGCCAGTAATTATATAATTACAAAAAACTGGAGGTAATTGTATGAGTAAGCTGACATTTTTTTTAAAATTTTATAGCACCCAGAAATTGAGATTTCTTTTTATGGTAATGATATTTGCCTTTGCCGGAGCAATCCTTTCATGTACCCTTTTTATGTATGAAGGTAATGGAACATTTTTTCAGATGCAGATGCAAAAGGCGGCAGACAGCCATATCGTAACGGAAGAATCTCTGAATATGGAGAATAATGTCATTTTTCATACTATGGAAAAAGTCATGACAGTGTTTTCCCTGGGGAGTATTCTGATTGTGGTCTGGGGCTGTACCAGTATCCTTTTTTTCCAAAATATTTCCATGGAGAAATCTTATGCCATGCTTCGGATTTTTGGAATGCAGAAGAAAGATATTTTCATAAAAGCCTGGGTGGAAGGATTGTCTTTTGGATTGTCAGGAGGTTTGGCTGGCAGTGTGGGTGGATACTTTCTTTTTAAACATCTTTCAAAAAAGCTGTGCAATATTGAAGCAGTTGTTCCTGTGTTTTCCCTGGGGATGTTATTGCCTGTTGCGGCAGTTGTGTTTATTCTTGTTGTTATTGCCTTTTTTGGAAGTTTTATTTCCGGTGTGTACATTTATGAAATCCCTGTTATTACAATGTTAAATGGAAGAAAGTCTAAAAAGGGAAAAGCAGTCTGGCTCCGTTTGGCGGTTTTGGAATTTATTATTTTATATCTTACAGCCTCGGTTTTCTTTTATAAAAATCAGAGTTATGTCAATATTGTAATTATCGTCTGCGCCCTGGTTCTTGCTCTTCTTTCGGCGGTATTCTGCCTGATGTTTCGGGGGCAGGCAGGGAAAAGAAACAGCGGGAAAAAACCGCTGGAGAAAATTTCAGGGTTAAGTTATCGGTTTCTCTGCACCAGAAGCAGGCGGGATGCATTTTTAGCATCAACCATTTCGGTGGGAGCAATTATCATCTGCTTTGTTCTCAATATCGTGTTTAATTTCAGCGGTATTCTCCGTGATGCCTACCGTGACAATATGGGGTTTTCCACGGTGGTTTATAGGATGGACAGTCTGGACGAAGATAAAAGAATTGAGGAAATACTGGATAAGAACGGTTATCGTTATATAAAGGCTTATTCAAAACTGCTGATGCTTTCGGAATTACAGGGCATGCCGCCAGGTGAAGAATATTTTTATGCATTTGTGGTAGACCATCAGACAGACAGTAATGAACGTTTCTATGTTCCAGAAGGGACATTTACAGCCATAAATAGTGTTGCACATTCCTGCGGTATACAGCCGGGAGAAGAAACAGATATCCTGGGCAAAAATCTGACGTATCTGAAAAGTTTTCCTGATAATATATGGCTGGCGCTGGTGAACTATCATCTTATCGTAAATCGTAATGATTGGGGATTAGCGCTGGATGATACGTGGAATACAGTTTTTTTGCTGGATATAGACAGGGCAGAGGAGGAAAATCTAAAGTCTCTGTTAAAAGAAGAGCCATGCAGTGTAGATACGGCATCCCAACTGTCAGATGCACTGGTAAATCTGCTGTCGGATTATCTGAGTGTTGTGGCAGTGGCAGGAGTGATGCTGGTAATGGTTACAGGGGTATTTTTTTACTCCATGGTTAGAAGCGACCTGCTGGCAAGGAAAAAGGAAATGTATCTGTATCAGATATATGGGGCATCCCGGAGGCAGGCTTTTGGCGTTGTGTACCTGGAATATTTGATGATTGCATGGATTGCTTCTTTTTCCGTGGTGCTGGTCACCATGGGATTAGGGGAAATAGTATTTTCTACAATGCTGCACAGAAATTATCCCCTTTCCGTTCCGGTGATTTTGATTACCAGCCTGGTATCCACGCTGTTTGTGCTTGTATGCTGCATGGCTGCACAGTGGATGAATTTTATGAGTACAAAAATGGAGATTATACGGGATGAATAAGTTTTTTTTCGTTTAAAATCTTGTATCCTGTTGACTTCATTGTATTAAACAGTTATAATATGGACAAAATGTTACTATTATCAATTTGAGGAGGTGTCGCTATGAATATTCGCCCATCAGCAGCAATCAGACAGAATTACAATGAGATTGCCGAGCAGTGCAGAAAGACCGCAGAGCCAGTTTTCCTCACTAAAAATGGCGAGGGGGATTTAGTGGTTATGGATATTGAAACTTACAACAGACGGGAAAAAATGTTAAAGCTACGCGAGGAACTTCTTGCTGTTGAAGAAGACAGGATAGCAGGAAGGAACGACTGCACTCTTGATGAACTGGATGAATACCTTGACGATGTGATTGCAGAGGCATAGCATATGGCAGAGAACAGAAAGTATAAAGTAATTGTTTCCGACCGTGCAAAAATCATGTTGGGAACACATATCCGATTTATGGCACAGGTCAACAAAGAGGCAGCGGCAGCAAAGAAGAAAGAAATCATGACCGCTATGCGTTCGTTGTCCCAGACGCCACAGCGTTTTCCGTTTTTTGAGGAAATGTATATTACACCTAACAAATATCATAAAATGTTTATTGAAAAGTGGTATCTTATCCTTTACCAAATCCAGGATAATACGGTATATGTAGAGTATATTCTCGATTGCCATAGGGATTACGGTTGGCTTATTCATTAACAATAAAATAATCAAAATAGAAATTGTCATTTAAAAAATATCTAACTATTTTAGTTAAACATATTTAGGGCTAACTGTTTATTCCCGCGGGCAACGAGCCAAGTGGCTGCTTGCAGCGGGATATTTGATTGGCAGTTCCAGTGGGACATCTGTTATCAGCAGGTGTCCTTCTTTACGTGCGTTGTACCATATAGTACGCAGTTTATTCCATTACTATGGTCAGTTTTTTTAGAATATAAACCGATAATAGAAAGTAAAGGATGTGAGATAGAAAAATGGGTGAATTTGTAATTGGCATTTGTGAAGATGAAAAATGTATACATGATTTGGTAAAAGAACTGCTGGAAAAATATGCAGAAAGGCGGAACATAGAATATAAAGTTCTTGATTTCTTTTCGGGTACGGAGTTATTGGAGAACACACAGGAAATGGATATGCTGTTTTTAGATATTGTAATGCCAGAGCCTGATGGCATAGAAACGGCAAGGCGGCTAAACCAGAGGGGTATTTCTTATAAGATTGTGTTGTTGACTGGAAATCCAGATTATTTTAAAGAGGGCTATAAGGTTGGGGCGTTCCGCTTTGTGACAAAGCCCATTGCAGAACAGGAGTTTTTTGAGGCATTGGATGATGTGACAGGCTGTATGCTGGGAAGAAGCATAGTGACAGTGTACCAGAACAGGATGCCATACAGGATACAGGAGAAAGAGATTTATTATGTTATGGCGGAGGGGGCCCAGACAATCATATGTACGAAAAACGAGAGTTTCCGCAGTGAACAATCATTAAAAGAGTGGGAAAAGAGATTGGACAAAAGGCTGTTTGTAAGATGCCACCGCTCGTTTTTGGTGAACCTGTCCAAAATTTTGCATATAGAGAAGGACTATATATGCCTTTGCAGGGATTATAAGGTTTCGCTGTCCAGGAGGCAGAGAAAAGGTGTGGAAGAGGCATTTATGATTTTTGATACCAGGTACAGGTGAGGAAGACAGAAAAGTTGAAATGATTATAGTGTGAATTTTTTCTTTTTTGGATATGTTTGACCTTTCGTTGGGATAAGTGACCGCTTGCAGGGAAACGGGTTGATTTTTAGGTAAGATTCGTTTAGAGTGAAAATAACTTAACAAACTTGCAAAGCAGGAGGTGATTGATATGTTTTATTCCACAGGAGGTTTTTGGGACTGGTTTTTGGAGTGGATTATCGGGTAACATGCAATTCTTATCCATAAGGATAATAGAGTCATATATGGGAATTGCATTACGAAGATATCAGGATGAGTAATGAATGGGTGCCACAAAATACAGAAGGGAGAATTTATCATGAAAAGAAAAAGACTTTTAGTGTTAATTACAGCAACAGTAATGTCGATATCTTTATTAGGAGGCAGTGTTACTGTAAAGGCAGAAGAAAATGGAACAGAACAGGAATTAAATGTAGAATTTGTTGATTCATTGGAAGGAGTTGAAAAGGAAGCACTGGTTACTGTGTCGGCAGAGGAACTTTCTCATGATTACGAAATGCAGCAAAATGTTTCTCCAAGCTTTACACTTACAGAAGAAGATTTCCTTGGCGAATTTCAATCCGGTCAGGCGGAGGGAATAAGTGCATATTCTTCTGCAAATAGTATTACGCAAAATATACCCGGTGTAATAGAAACAGAGGGCGGGCTTAGTTATTTACTTGTAAATCTGGCACCAGGACAAATTTTACAGGCTACTCTTGCAGGACCTAACAATCCTGACATTAACTATGACTTACAGTTGTACACATACAATAATGGTGTTTTGGAAACTTTGCTTGCAGGTTCTACGTTGGAAACATATATGAATACCTATAAAGAACAAGGGGTAACAAAGTCTGTTGAAGATAGTATTTCTTATATTAATACGGGAGATGCTGTACAAGAGTATGCATTGATTGTATATTCAGTAGCAGGATGCAGTTCAACGGAAACATTTAATTTGACAGTAAGTCTTGACGAACAGGGATATTATGATGCATCTGAACCCAATGACAGCCCGTTTACTGCTGTTACGGTAGATACAGGGGCAATCGTTACAGGATGCAATTTAAATGTATCCAATGACCAGGACTGGTATATATGGAATGTTCCTTCAACAATTAATGGGGTTTCTTTATCCTTGGATAACAGTGATTATACAGTAGAAGTATATCATAATCTCGGCTTGTCTATGATATTGGATTCTCCTGATGCAAATGGACTTTATTCTTTAGAGGCAAAAAATTATTATATCAGAGTTTATAATTGTAACAGTAATTTTACAAGCAGTAATTATACTTTGACATTTGTTCCATCCGGAACGACAGCATCTACAATTAAAATGACATTTCAAGGGGATATGGAATCAGAAAAGATTTCGTATAATGAAGGCCCGCATTATAGGTTTAAAGAATATTTAAGGCCTTCGGTGGTTGTATTAGATGCTTCTGGTTATCCTGTAACTCTGCAAAAAATACGTTTAACCTGGATAAGTAGTGCATGGAATGAGGAAACAGGAAAGGATGAAGCATATCAAGATGCGGATATAGATATGAATGGAAAAGCGGAATTTAATCTAAAAACGCCTAGAGCTTTAGGGTCTTATTCATATACGTTTGGAACAGCAAAAAGATTTCGGCATTATTATGATTATGATGGAATTGTATTGAGATGTGGAAATGCATCTTATCAGGAAAACATATATCATTTTGCCTATTCAGATTATTTAGGCGGATAGGAGGACAGCATATGATAATTGGAATTGACAGGCAAAGACAAAGCTACCTGCAAATGAATGCAAGAAAAGAAGAACAAAAAAATGGAAAGGCTGCATATCTTAAACTTGATTTAAACGCAGGCAGCAAATTTGCCGGTATGAAATTAGATGAAACAAAGAAAATATGTGACATGAGCATTTCTGGCGGCACAAAATTAAATCCGTTAAATCCGTCGGCAAAAGTATACACGGAAGAAGAATTAGAAGAAATCCGCAGAAAGAAAAGAGAAGAACAGCCCAAATCAACATTGGTGGACGGGGTTGAGTTTACTTTTGAAAAATTAAAAGAATGCGAAGCTTTTGCTAACAAAATCACATCATCTTTTCGTATGACAGGAGGCAGCTTAGATTATGAAGACTATGCAAAAATGGGAATTGCTTCCAGCATTATGAATACTTATGCCAAAGAAAAACTGAACGAAGAACAGGCAAAAGTTGTCCATAATAGTATAGAAAATTTTTTCAATACTGGGATAAAAAAAGAAAAAGACAGACAAAAGAATGACCCATATTGCTATATTGATAATACAGAAGGTGTTGGACCAACAGGAGAATTAAATAAATATTATGCAGTCAAGAGCAGGTGGAGCGTAAAGGAGGCAGAAGAATTTAAGGCATTTGTAAAATCTTCTGGCGGGTCTGAGTATGACAAAGAAAGTTTATGTGCGCATGCAGATTATATTGTAAAAGTAGGCGCTACGGAACAATCTGCTTCCAATGCCGAACATGCACAGAAAATAAGAACTTTATTTCAAAATATGGATATAATGGATGAGGCTTCTGTGAAAAACGCTTTTGAGCAGTATGAAATTCTGATGACTCCTGTATATAAAGCGGCTGGTTTGCAAAACAGTTATTTTGACACTAGGGTAAATGAAATTGTCGGAGATGACGTAAAAAAATTTATTTCCCAGATTGCAAGCGGAAAAGCAGCGATTAGCACTGCCGGAACAAAAGTGGATTTTGTTGCATAGATATCGGGAAAAGCTGAAATACTTGCAGTGGCGGTTTTGTAGTTAATGTAATGTTTTGTAATATGATTTTACTCCAGAGCATATATATTTGGCTCATGGGTATAAAAACAGTAAAGGGCAGACGCTTCCAGGGAAAAGAATGGAATTAGTGGGGCGGCTGTTCTTTATGTTGTATTACCGATATGTGGATATGCCGGAGAGAGGCATAGAAGAACTGTAAAATGTTTAGCTTTTCGTTGGAATAAGTGACCGATTGTGAGTAAACGGGTTGATTTTTAGGTAAGATTCGTATAAAGTAAAAGTATCAAAACAAATTTTACAGGAAATGATGGGGATGTTTTTATAAAGGCGGATAGGAGGACGGTGTATGATAATTGGAGTTGACAGGCAAAGACAAAGCTACCTGCAAATGAATGCAAGAAAAGAAGAACAAAAACATGGAAAGGTTACATATCTTAAACTTGATTTAAATGCAGGCAGCAAATTTGCCGGTATGAAATTAGATGAAACAAAGAAAATATGTGACATGAGCATTTCTGGCGGCACAAAATTAAATCCGTTAAATCCATCGGCAAAAGTTTACACGGAAGAAGAATTAGAAGAAATCCGCAGAACGAAAAGTGAGGAAATTCTCAGGAAAAAAAGAGAAGAAGAATCGAAAACAATATATGTTGAGGATGTTAAATTTACCCATAAAGAACTTGAAGCATGTAAAGATGTTGCAAAGAAAGCTATATCTTATTTTTCCAAAACCAGCATTGGATTAGATTATGAGGACTATGCTAAAATTGGAATTGCAATTAATACTGTAAACACGTATGCCAAAAAAAATCTTAATGAAGAGCAGGCGGAAGTTGTCAATAATGGCATGGAAAAATATTTTAATAGTCTGATTCAGGCAGAAGAAAAGCGTCACAAAAATCCAGAATATCTTATTGATAATAGGGAAGGTGTTGGAACAACAGGTGAACTAAACAAATATTATGCTTTAAGACATAAGCTGGATAAAAATGCAGCAGAGTCTTTTAAAAAATTTGTCTTAGAATCACATTTACCTGAGGATGTTGCAGCAAGATTTATTAAAAATCTGGATGGTGCTGTAAAAAACGGTTCTCTTGAGCAATCAGCTACAAATATTGAATATGCCAAAAAGATAAAGACACTATTCCAGAACATGGATATTATGGATGAGGCTTCTGTGAAAAACGTTTTTGAGCAGTACGAAATTCTGATGACACCTGCATACAAGGCATTAGGATTTCAAAACAGTTATTTTGATACTCGAGTAACTAATACTATTGAAAATGACGTAAAAAAATTTATTTCCTAGATTGCAAGCGGAAAAGCAGCGATTAGCACTGCCGGAACAAAAGTGGATTTTGTCGCATAGATATATGAGCGTTAAGGAGGCGGACTTATGAAAATTGAATTTACAGGAAACAGTTTGTTTACAGGCCATGTCGGCCGTCAGAACAATGCGGCCGGACAGACGCGGGAAAGCACTGCTGAGAAATGGCTCCAGGCGCCGGTGCAGATGCGCATTTCCAAAGAGGGCATGCAGGGTTATAGGGAAAGTTTAGAAGAGCAAACCCAGTATTTTGAACGGATATTGGAGGAGCGGGAGAGGCTGATAACGGAGGGCGGCGACAAAAGGATATTTCAGCCCGTTAGCTATGCCTTTTGTGCCGAGCTACAAAAGAATGGACGTTATTTATCGATTGAAGACACAGCCAGGAATTTTCTTAAGGCATATGCCACTGTATACGATGACATTGTGCAGAAACATCGGAGGGGGGAAGAATCTTACATCTCTGACCCATCTGCGGAAGACGGATGCCGTAAGCTTACCATGGAAGAAGAGCTTGGCATGTTGGATACAGCGTTGAAAAACAGCACGGAGTTTTTAGAAACGCAGATAGCCAAGATGCCCGAATTTGTGAAATTAATGGAAGACCACTACCAAAAACTCAGGCAGGTGGGGGCAAAAGTGTCCCATCGATTGGAAAACGCTCTGGATTGGTATGCAAAGAGAATGGAGGAATTAAAACATCTGCCGGATAACATAGGCGGCCTTATCATAAAGGCGTCCAAGTGTTTTGCGCAGCAGTATAACAAACAAAATAAACCGGGAATGAGTGTGGAGGACATTCTGGCAGGAGTTTCATTCAGCCTGAGTAAAGATGCCTGACGTCATTTCTGGCGGCACGAAATTAAATCTGTTAAATCCATCGGCAAAATATACCCAGATTGCAGGCGGAAAAGCAGCGGTTAGCACTGCCGGAACAAAAGTGGATTTTGTTACATAGATACCGGATAAGGTGAGGAAAATGGGAAAATCTGAAATAATTGCAGTGTCGGTGTTGTCATTAATAGAATATGTTTCGTTTTGTTATGTGTTTTTAAAAAAGAAAAGGGCAGGCGCTTCCGTTGAAAAAAGCATGGGACTGGCAGGGGCGGCTGTCCTTTATTTTGTGCTGCTGATGCGGGGATACAGCTTCAATCCTGTGATGTTTCTGGCGGTTAATCTTGTGTGTATTTTTCTGTTTCAATTTTTGTACGGCTCATCCTTAAGGGAAAGTGTGGGAATGTGGTTCTTAGCGTTTGCGTTTTTGGGATTAACAGAAACGTTTTTTAGAGTAGTTTTTGAGGCATGGATGCCCTGGAATGGGCAGTTTATAAATATAGTACGGATTTCTTTGGTTGTGATATGCCTAATGTGGCTGTATTATTTTTTCATTGGGAGGAAGACGGCCGGAGAAAAGCGTCCGATTTCCAAAATTTTATTCTTTTTAATCGTAGGACTGCTGCTGGTATATGAATTGCTTATGGTATTTGTTGTGAATTTATTAAAATCCCTTCAATCATCAAAACAGGTTATGCTGGGCAGTGCTTTAGTTATGCTGGCAGGAATGGGAGTATTTGGGATGATTATTGCAATCCTGTATTATTTTCAAAGAACAGAAAAGTACAGGTTCCAAAGTGAAATAGCAGAAATGTACAATGAGCAGCAAAAAGAATATTTTTTAAAATTGTTGGAGAGGGAGCAGGAAACCAGAAAACTAAGGCATGATATTTTCAGTCATTTTATGGTGATACAAAGGCTTTGCAAAGAAGAGGATGTGGAGATAAAAACGTATATATCACATTTATTAAATGACGGACAGGAAGTATCATGCAGGCAGCTTGACGTAGGCAATGATATTGTAAATGCCATTATCAACTACTATTTTGTGCCGGTATGGGATAAATGTAACATTGGTGTTAAAGGATACATCGGTGATTTGGAGACGATATCCGGCACGGATTTGTGCGTGCTGGTATCAAATCTTGTGAAAAACGCGGTGGAGGCGGCTTTGAATGTACAGGCGGGGAAAGGGGAAATCCGTTTTTTAATCAGGGAAGGAAACCAGTATCTGAATATTTATGTGAAAAATACTTTTGAGGGAGATATTGTTTTTGACAAAAAGGGTTTGCCAAAGACGAGCAAAAATGAGAAAGGCAGTCATGGGTTTGGTGTTAGAAATATAAAACAGGTGGCAGAAAAGTATGATGGCAAGTGCAGCATAAAGGCAGAAGGGAACTGGTATATTGCGGATATTTTTCTAAACAAGATGCTATATGAATCTGATAGTCCGTAAAATTGCCTATGCCCGTTAAAATTGACAGACTTTACTTTTGCTGTGTAACTTTAATATGAGGTAAAAAATAAGAACGCTTAATTTTGTTGAAAGAAGTAATACCGAATGATGTTGAAAAGCCTTTATTGACATGATATAATTTCTTTACGGAAAAGACCATGACAGGGGTGGTAACCTCCCAAGCTTAATATCCAGCTTGCTGGAATACATAGGAAGGGAGGTGCGTGATTATGACAGTTGCAGATATTATTTTAATATTTATAGGGATAATCGGCTTGCTGATTTCCTTTGGCAGCCTTGTGATTGCGTTTCTTGCCTTTCTCGACCGAGATAGGAAACACAAGAAAAGATAAAAATGCCTAACCTGTCTGCACACAGGTTAGGCGGGCTCATTAGAGCTATTTGCCGCTTGGGTCGCATCCATCTTTGGAATGGATACTATCTGTACTGAGAGACACCTGCTCCAACAGGTGTCTTTCTTTATGTTTAATATAACATAAACCGTTAGTGGTTTCAAGTGCTTTATGATTTAATAGCTTTTTTCCCTGTCTTGGACTTATTTTCCAAACTAAATTCCACCCTTGTCATTTCCAAAATGGAAATTACTTTGAGATTAGTCAGAGGTGGAAG
>CANRJF010000085.1 GCA_947630855.1 uncultured Lachnospiraceae bacterium | reverse complement strand
GGGGAGCAGCCTGGAAAAGGTAGATGCAGAAGATTTAAACGGCGCCGCAAAGACGGCTTATAATGATATCAGCTCAAAAGTCAATGAAGAATACCTTGCCACTTTGTACCAGGAGGGATACTCCGCCTACACAAAAGGGAGCTGGGAGGAAGCCATTGATAAGCTGGGGAAAGTGGTGGAAATCGAGGAGGATTACCAAAGCGGCAATGCAGTTTATTATCTGGCACAGTCCTACCGCAGAACCAATGAACTGGAAAAAGCCATGAAGTATTATCAGATTGTGGTAAAGAAGCATCCCGGCACGGAACGGGCAAGAGTGGCTCAGGGATTTATCAATGCAAATCCCGATTTGGCAAATGCCCAGGAACCTGGGGACGAGGATGAGGCAGAAGACGAGGAGAATGAGCCGGGAAGGCAGAATTAAGGCGTCAAGCTGATTAATATAAATTAAATATAATTTTAACAAAAGACAGCAGATACTTTTTGTATTTTCTGTCTTTTTTCATATGTGCAGAGCCGGGAAAAGAAATTAGATGATGACGGACGCCCGGCGCGGTGAGAGGCGGCAAAAGAAGGGAGAGTAAAAGAAATGGAAGATATGTTTCAATTTAAGAACGGATACATGATAGTGGAGATGCCAAAAGAGATTGACCATCACTGTACTGAGGAACTGCGCCGGGAAACGGACAGGATGATTGAAATGCATCATGTGAGAAAGCTGGTTTTTGATTTTTCCCGGACGGAGTTTATGGACAGTTCCGGAATCGGCATGTTGATTGGACGGTGTAAAAATTTAGGGTACAGCGGCGGAAGCGTACAGGCAGTCTGTTTAAATGACAGGATGCAGAAAATATTTATGGTGTCAGGATTACATAAGCTGATACCTGTTACCACAGAGCAGGAAATAGCAGGAGGAAGAGTTGATGGAGAATAAAATGCGGTTGGAATTTACTGCCAGGTCAGTAAACGAAGGTTTTGCCAGGGTGGCTGTGGCAGGTTTTTTTGCCCAGCTAAATCCCACATTGGATGAAATTGAGGATGTGAAAACGGCAGTGTCCGAAGCTGTTACCAATGCCATTATCCACGGTTACGGGGAAAAGGAAGGCATGGTGGAGCTTTACTGTACATATAACGGCAATCATACTGAAATCATTGTGGAAGATAAGGGTGTTGGCATGAGTGACGTTCCCAAATGCATGGAGCCTTTTTTTACCACAAAGCCGGAACTGGAACGTTCCGGCATGGGGTTTGCTTTTATGGAGGCTTTTATGGATGAGGTGGATGTGGAATCAGAACCGGGGAAGGGAACAAGGGTAACAATGAAAAAAAGGTTTGGAGAGAGGAAATCGGAAGAATAAATGGATGTAACAGCTCTATTGAATCAGGCACACGCAGGGGATAAAGCTGCCAGGGAAAAGCTGATTTCAGATAATCTTGGCCTGGTGTGGAGCATTGTAAAAAGGTTTGAACACCGGGGGCATGACAAGGAAGAACTGTTTCAGATTGGAACCATCGGATTAATTAAGGCAATCGATAACTTTGAAACTTCCTACGAGGTAAAATTTTCCACTTATGCAGTTCCTATGATTATGGGGGAAATGCGCAGGTTTTTAAGGGACAACACAATGATGAAAGTGTCCCGCTCCCTTAAGGAAAACGGGTGGAAAGTAAAAAAGGCTTCGGATGAATTGTCCCAGAAACTGGGCAGGGATGCCACCTTACAGGAAATTGCAGAGGAAACAGGGTTTACGGTGGAGGAAATTGTGGAGGCCATGGAGGCAAACGGGGAGGTTGCATCCATTTACCAGCCGGTTTACCAGTCCGGTGACAGCGAACTTTATCTGGTGGACCAGGTAAGTGACAACAGCACACAGGGAACGGAACAAATTGTAAACCACCTGCTGTTGGAGCAGCTTCTTTCCGAACTAAGCGAAGAGGAAAAGGAGCTGATTGAACTTCGGTATTTTAAGGAGATGACCCAGGTGCAGATTGCCGAAAAACTGGGAATCAGCCAGGTGCAGGTGTCCCGGATGGAAAAGAGGATTCTTCTTCGGATGCGCAAATCCGGGGAGAAGTAGGTTCGGGCCATGATTTTGGTGTGGGTTTGCCCGCTTTGATTGTGTATTTGACGGGAAAATATACTTTTGATAAAATATGGATAAAGAACAAAGGAGAATTATGATTAGAGATTTTGAAAGTTTTACCGTAGAGATAGAAGATGATTTCGACCTGGCAAAAATTGCGGATTCCGGCCAGTGTTTCCGGGTAAGGGTCTTTGACGGCGGGATATACCGTTTTATTACCGGCGGACATGTTGTGTACATACGTTTCCTTAAGGAAAACAAATATGCCGTGTGCTGTCATAAGGATTCCTGGGAACATATCTGGGCGGATTACTTTGATTTGTCCAGAAATTACAGAAGCATCCGGGAGAATGCAGTGGGCAGAGGGGATTTTGTGGGCAGGGCGGCGGACGCAGGCAGCGGTATCCGCATACTGCGTCAGGATACATGGGAGATGCTGGTTACATTTATTATTTCCCAAAGGAAAAGCATACCTGCCATAGCAAAAGCGGTAGAAAATTTATGTGTAAAATACGGGAAAAAGATAGAAACAGATTACGAAGTATTGTATGCGTTCCCGGGGCCCATGGAACTTTCCGGCGCATCGGCGGAGGAATTAAATGCCTGCGGCTTAGGATACCGCACGGCTTACGTGATGGATGCGGCAAGGCAGGTGGCATCGGGGGAACTTGATTTGTCAGCCCTTAAGGCATATGGAGACGAAGAACTTTTTGCCAGGCTGTTAAAGGTTCACGGCGTGGGGAAGAAGGTGGCAAACTGCGTCTGCCTTTTTGGGTACGGCAGAATGGGAAGGGTTCCTGTGGATGTTTGGATAAACAGGGCAATTTCACAGGAATGTGAGGGAAAGAACCCTTTTTTAGAGTTTGGGGATGACGCGGGAATAATACAGCAATATGTTTTTTATTATGAGAGGAATCAAAATGGAAGAAAAAACAAACGTGATGCGGATTTTGGATAAGAAAAAAGTGCCTTACAGGAGCCATGCCTATGATGGGAAGGAAGCCATTGCAGGCATGGAAGTGGCACAATTGCTGGGGCAGGAGCCTGGGGCGGTGTTTAAAACCCTGGTGACGGTGGGCAAGTCCATGGAGCACTATGTATTTATGGTGCCTGTCAACCGGGAACTTGACCTGAAAAAGGCGGCAAAATCCGTGGGGGAGAAAAAAATAGATATGATTAAGTCAAAGGAACTTCTGCCTCTGACCGGCTATATTCATGGGGGCTGTTCCCCCATTGGAATGAAGAAAACCTTTCCTACCATGATAGATGAAAGCGCCTTAGGGCAGGAGAAAATATTTTTTAGCGCCGGAAAAATCGGCTGTCAGATTGAAACTACCTTGGAAGGACTTAAGAAAATTGTACGGGTGCAGACGGGGGATATCTGCGTGGAAGCTGATATTTAACGGGAAATGTCAGACAGCAGACAAAAATGTGTACACAAAAAGGAGAAAATTATGGGATATCATACGGTGGACGAATTGGAGCATTTTAGTTTTAAAGGAGCAGATATTCTTGAAATCAGAGAATATAGGGAGCAGCTTATCTTTGAACTGGGGTATGTGACTATACTGCCGGAAAATAGCTGCAACCGGGATGTGCGGGATATGGGGACAAACCAGCTTACCTTAAAACTTTTTCAGGTGAAAGATTTGGAAATTGTCTTAGAGGGTTACAGGATTTTTGATGCGGATGGAAATCTGAAGGAAAAATATGAAGATGAAATCATAGACAAAAAGGATTTTCCCGCCACATATGAGGCACTGAAGGGCAGCGGAATTTATGAACTTACAAAGGAGGGGGAGGTTTATAAGTTTTATCTGGATACGGAGGAGAGGACTTATTTGCTTACGGTGACGGCGGAAGGAAATTCCCAGGAGTGGGAGAGGTTTATGAATAAACAGCCTGGTTATTGAAATAATGGTGGAAATTCACTTTCCAATGTGATATACTACCTCTCATGAGCGATTAATGATAAGAGGAACGGAACATGGAAGATTCTGTATATGAAAAATTAAAAGCGTTACAGCAATACGTAAAAAAACTGGGCAGCCTGGCGGTTGCCTTTTCTGGTGGAGTGGATTCCACATTTCTGTTAAAGGCGGCCCATGATGTGCTGGGGGAAAAGGCCATAGCCGTTACCGTAAAATCGGCGGCATTTCCCGTAAAGGAAACGAAAGAGGCAGAAGAGTTTTGTAAAAAAGAGGGGATTTCCCAGCTTATATGCGATTTTTTCCCTTTGGAACTGGATGGATTCAGAAAAAATCCAAAGGACAGATGTTACCACTGCAAAAAGGAGATTTTTGCTAAAATCATTGAAACGGCAGCAGGGCAGGGGATTTTCCATGTGGCGGAAGGCTCTAATATGGATGATTTGGGAGATTACCGTCCGGGGTTAAGGGCAGTGGAGGAATTGGGGATTTTAAGCCCCTTAAGGGAAGCCGGGCTGTATAAATCCCAGATTCGCCTGCTTTCTAAGGAGATGGGGCTTTCCACCTGGGAAAAGCCTTCCTACGCCTGTCTCGCCTCCCGTTTTGCTTACGGGGAGGAGATAACGGAAGGGAAGCTTGGCATGGTGGAAGCGGCGGAAAATTTTCTGACGGAGCAGGGATTTTCGCAGGTGAGGGTGCGGATTCATGGGAATATGGCAAGAATTGAGACGCTGCCGGAAGATTTTCCTTATTTTTTTAAGGAAGAGAACAGGGAGAAAATTTATTCTGCTTTTAAGAAACTGGGATTTTCCTATGTATCCCTGGATCTTTTAGGATATCGTACCGGCAGTATGAATGAAAGTATTGTATCTGTGAGGGAGCCGAACAGATACTAAATATAAGCAGCAAAGGAGAAATAGATTATGAAGGACAACAAAAAAAATAATAAAAACGACAATACAATGGAAATATTTGCAAATGCCCCGGTTCCAAAAGCGGTTATGGTGAATGTGATACCTTCCATTATCAGTATGCTTATGGTTTTAGTGTATAACCTGGCAGATACATTTTTTATCGGACAGACAAAAAATGCCTATATGGTGGCGGCAGTGTCTGTGGCAACACCGGCATTTTTGTTTTTTATGGCGGTGGGAATGCTTTTTGGCATCGGGGGAACGTCCTTTATTTCCAGAATGTTAGGGGAGGGAAATGAGAAAAGGGCAAAAAATGCCTCCTCTTTTTGTTTTTGGACGGGACTTACCATCGGTGTAGTTTCCATGGTGTTAATCTGGATTTTTGTAAAACCGCTGTGTATCAGGATTGGCGCCAGCCCGGACACCTTAGACTATGCTGTCCAGTATCTTGCCATTGTGGCAGCAGGAATCCCTTTCTTAATATTAAGCAATATATTCAGTAATATTATCCGTGCGGAGGGAAATGCCAGGAAAGCCATGATGGGGATGATTATCGGAAATATGTTGAATGTGGTGTTAGACCCGATTATGATTCTGGGATTTGGCTGGAATGTGGCAGGGGCGGCAGTGGCAACGGTTTTGGGAAATGTGTTTTCCAGTGTTTTTTATCTGGCTCATTTGCTGTCCAAAAATTCCATACTCTCTATTCACCCCAAAGATTATAAGGCAAAAGAAAGGATTGCCCTGGATGTGTTTGCCATTGGGGTGCCTGCATCCTTAAACAGTGTTTTACTGAGCGTATCCAATATTATAATCAATAATTTTATGATGCAGCATGGGGATATGGCAGTTGCGGGCCTTGGGGTGGCCATGAAAGTAAATATGATTGTGGTCATGCTTTTAATCGGTCTGGGAACAGGAATCCAGCCTCTTTTGGGATACTGTTTCGGCGCCAGGAACAGGAAGCGTTATCTGGATGTATTAAAATTTTCCTGTGCCCTTGCTTTAGGGTTAAGCCTTGTGATGACAGTGTTCTGCTATTGCGGCGCAGGGCCTTTGGTTCGGGCATTTCTGGAAGATGCGGAGGCATTTTCTTACGGCATGTCCTTTGCAAGGATTTTTATATACTCCGGGCCGATTTTAGGGCTTTTGTTTGTGTTTATCAACGCCATTCAGTCCACAGGGGCGGCACTGCCATCCCTGATATTGTCCATCAGCCGTCAGGGCCTTTTGTATCTGCCCATATTGCTGGCAATGAATGCCGTGTTTCACACACCAAAAACCCTTGTCATGGCCCAGCCCATTACAGACTATCTGGCAACCGCACTGGCAGTAGTGCTGTTTGCAGTTACCTATAAAAAGTATTTTAAGGAAATAAAATAGGTAAAAACATTATAAAAGCAGTTTTATTTTACCTTTACTTTACACTTTATGGTTTTTGTCCCGCTTTTTACACTGATGATTGTTCTGCCTTTTTGTTTTCCTGTTACTTTGCCTTTCTTATTTACGGCTGCCACTGCTTTGTTTGAGGAGCGGTAGGTAATTCTGCCTGATGAAGCCATCTGGCTTGTAGAAGGCCTTAAGGTTTTTGATTTTCCTCTTTTTAAAGTGATGGATTTTGGAATGCCTGCTGTGTTGTTTTTTCCATTGGAATTACAGGAATTTCTGTCACAGATGCCGTCTCCGTCTGCATCTTTATAATTGTCACAGATGCCGTCTCCGTCTGCATCTTTATAATTGTCGCAGATGCCGTCTCCGTTGGAATCCGTAAATTGGCATTGCCCTTGTCTTCTGCCTTGTCCCTGGCCCTGCCCATGGCCGCAGCCCTGCCCTTTGCAGTCAGTGGTAAAGCAATTGCCGGCGCCGTGCATTCCTCCCAGGGCTGCATCCGCCGACAGAGGTGTGCATATGGATAAAACGATTGCAGCCATAAATGCGATGATTGTCTTTTTTTTCATATTGATTACCTCCGATTTTATTTTTCATTTGCCTTCTGGTTATATGTATCTTATAAAATGAATATGGCATTGTCAAGGGCTGCCATACACATTTGCCATATGATTTGCTGTTTTTGAAACAGAGAATGCCTGTTGGCAAATCATTTGGCTTAAGGGTATATATCTTCACAGGGAACTTATATCAACGATTTTCTCTTTCTCTTGTGAAAAATAATTGTGATTTCCTCCAAGATAGATTATAATATGGAAAGAGGTTGTGTGAGATACGAAGGAGATTTGTATATGAACAGAAAACGAATCAGTGCAATGGTGATAGCGGCGTTTATGCTGTTTTTGTATGCATGTGGAAGCGCTTCTGAAAATAATGTGGAAATGGGATTTGAGGGGCAGGAGGTTTCTTTTACGCCCTGTTTAGATACGGATGTGGAAATTACCCTTTATGCCATAGGCAGATGGGAAAATTTTGAGGCGTTAGAGGAGGTGGCACAGGGATTTAATGATTTTTATCCCAATGTGACCGTTAATTATGCCCTGCCGGATGATTTTGTATTGACTTTGAAAAACCGTTTAATTACAGGGGAGGAACTGGATTTTTACCTTCTCCAGAACCCGGACTGGGATGATTTTGATGTCTATACCCGTGAGGCGGCGGATTTTGAGGAGGCGGGCATTGATTTTTCCAATATGCCGCCCCAGGTGAAACAGGAAGGGTACATCGACGGCAAAATGAAATTATTTCCTATTGTGCAGTCCGTAAACGGTTATATGGTAAATACCACTCTTTTGGAGAAGCAGGGTTTATCCATTCCCAAAAACTATCATGAATTTATAGCGGTATGCAGACGTCTTAAGGAAAAGGGCGTTACGCCTGTTATGGGATATCCGGATTCTGTGTACATACCTTCCGATAACAGTTTCTTCATGGATGTGGCTATGGCAGATAACAGAGAAGAGATTGTGGAGGGGTTAAACCGGGGGGAGGATAACTTTGGCATTGTAGAGCAGAATTTAAAGGATGCCCTGGAGCTGAAAGAAAAAGGATACATCAGCCCGGAGGGGGATGACTTGGAGGATGGCTACAATGCGGTGATTATGCGTTTCCTGGAAGGGGATGTGCCTTTTATGGCATGTTCCGCAGAAGGATTCAGCGGCGTGAAGAAAAGGGAAGATAAATCCCAGAGTTTTGTAAACAATCCTTTTTCCTATGAGTTTATTCCCTCGCCCACCGGAGAAACGGGATTTGAGGCATGTTATTCCCAGGATGTTGTTCTATGCGCTTACGGGAAATCGCCGGATGTGGATTATACACTGGAATTTTTCCGTTTTTTGTCCACAAAAGAGCAGTTGGATATTATGGGGACGGTAAAAGGGATGCCCACCGTAACGGAAAACAGCGGCGATAAGCGGTTTGAGGTTTTAGAAAACCTTTCGGATACGGAAAAAATTTATTTTTCGGACACAGGCATGGATTATCGTGTTGCGGAGGCATACCGCGGGGCATGCAAGGCATTGGGAAACGGGGAGACAGATGTGGAAGGCGCAGTAGAAGTTTTTCGGCAGTTAATGAAAAATTAAGGGATAATATATCTGTGAAAGCGGCAGGGTTGATATATGAAAAATAGAATGATATTTATAGTCAATGTGTTAATTGTTTTTATTGTATCGGTGTCTGTGGTGGGATATGCCAGGGTTCAGATGAAAAGAGCGGAGGCGTCGGCGGTGTCTGCCTTTAAAAATACTGCCCATACCATGGAGGAGATTGTCAGTAATTATCTTGCCGACTATCAGAGAACATGTGACAGTTGGTCAAATTATATTAACGCAAGTGACATGACAATGGAAGAAGCGGTGGATTTTGTAAAGAAGTCAAAAACAGCGGATGAAATAACAGCCCACGTTATCTGGGCGGATTCCCGTACAGGGTTAGCTACGGATGCCAAGGTGTCCGACGCCTCTGATTTTACGGTTTCTTATGAAGGATTCGAGGAGGATTTTTTTAAGGAAAAAGAGGAGGATGCCACCGTACATATTACAAGAAGATATACAAATCCTGTAAGCGGCAGAAATGTCATAGCTTTTTATAACGAAATAAACTTAAAGGATGAAAACGGGAAGAACAGGGAAGCCCTGGTTCTCCGTGTGCTTCCTATTTCTTACCTGAACCATCAGTGGAGATTTCTCACCGGGTATGAAAATGCCCAGGTTGCCCTGATTGAGCAGCACGGCACATATGTGATTCAGCCCTCTATCATGAAAAACTCTGATTTTTACAGTTTTATTTACTCTTACAATCAGGGGGTTATTGATACAGAAAAACTGGAAAACTTTATTGTTTCCAATGATGAGGAAGATTTTTATGCAAAAAATGCCAGAAATGAACTGATGTTTTTTTGCATGCGCCATATTCAAACCAATGACGAGTGGGCTGTTGTGGTATGTGTGCCAAACAATGATTTGACCGGAGAACCCACAGACTGGACGATTCCTTTCATTATTTTATTTGCCCTGGGATTGGTGTTGTTTATTGACATTTCCTTTTTCTGGAAAGTGCGCAAGAAGGACATGAAGATACAGGCAACCATGGCAAGCCAGCTTTCAACCATCAGCAGGCAGGAAGATATGCTCAGGGATGCCTTAAGCGCGGCAGTGGCTGCCAATTCCGCAAAAAGTAATTTTTTGTCCAATATGAGCCATGATATCAGGACGCCTATGAATGCCATTGTGGGGCTTTCCACATTGCTGGCAAAGGATGCGGATAATCCTGAGAAAGTCAGGGAGCATACAAAGAAGATAGCGGCTTCCAGCCAGCATTTGTTAGGGCTTATCAACGATATTCTTGATATGAGTAAAATTGAAAGCGGAAAAACTACCTTAAATGTGAGTGAAATCAATCTGGCTGAACTGGTAGATGAAATTGTTACCATTGTGCGCCCCCAGGCAAAGGCAAAGAATCAGGAGCTGGAAGTAACCGTGATGGATTTGCATAATGAGCATATTTTGGGGGATAAGCTGAGAATGAGCCAGATTTTCATTAATCTGCTCTCCAATGCCGTAAAATATACCCAGGAAAACGGGAACATCCAGTTTCAGATTATTCAGATGCCCCAGGATAAAAAGAATTATGCCCATTACAGGATGACGGTTACGGCATGTCGGAAGAGTACATGAAAGTAATTTTTGACCCGTTTACCAGGGAGGAAAAAGAGGTTACCAGCCTGGCCCAGGGAACGGGGCTTGGAATGGCTATAACCAAGAACCTGGTGGATTTAATGGGAGGCACCATTTCCGTTAAAAGTAAGCAGGGCAGGGGAAGCACGTTTACCGTGGGCTTAGAACTGCGCTTACAGGAAGTGGAAGTTGACCAGGAGTTTTGGACGAACCATGGAATCACCCATGCTTTGATTGTGGATGACGAGGTGGAAGTGTGTACCAATATTATCGGCGCCATGGCAGGTACAGGGGTATCTATGCAGTTTGCGGTTGACGGCCATACGGCAGTGATAATGACGGAAAAAGCCTTAAGGAACGGGCATGGATTTGACATAGTGCTCCTTGACTGGAAAATGCCGGATATGGACGGCATTGAGACTGCCAGAAGAATAAGGAGGGTGATTCCTGAAGATGTACCGATTATGTTTTTGACGGCTTATGACTGGAGTGAAATTGAAGAGGAGGCATTGGCTGCCGGTATTACAGGATTTTTGCCCAAACCGTTTTTCCTTACCAATTTCATGCAGACAGTGGAGAAAATCGTAGATTCTTCGGTAGAAAAAGAGGATAGGGATAAAAAGGAGAGCAGTGTCTTACAAGGGAAGAAATTCCTTGCGGCGGAAGACAATGAACTGAACGGGGAAATATTGGAAGAGCTGCTGGAAATGAAAGAGGCTAATGTGGTGCTTGCGGAAAACGGCAGACGGGCGGTGGAATTGTTTACAGAATCAAAACCGGGAGAATTTGACGCCATTCTTATGGATGTGCAGATGCCTGTCATGAACGGGTATGAGGCTACAAGGGCTATTCGTTCAAGCAGCCATCCCAATGCAAAAACCATTCCCATTATTGCCATGACGGCAAATGCCTTTGCGGAGGATGTGAAGGATGCCTTAGATTCCGGCATGAATGCCCATGTGGCAAAGCCTGTTGATTTAGGCCAGTTGGAGAAGGCGTTAAAAGAATGTGAAAAAGACACTTGACAAATACCCAACAAGGGTATAGTATAATCGTATGCATATATGTATAAGATTACCGGGAAAGGAATCATAAATATGGAGCAGGAAGAAATTTTGGAACAGACAGAAACATTGGAACAGTCAGAAGAATGTTGCTGTACGGGGAAGACAAAAAAGCGTTCCCAAAAAGCAACAAAGGATTTGATGAACCGGCTGAAACGTATAGAAGGCCAGGTTCGGGGAGTCCAGGGCATGTTAGAGAGGGATGCTTACTGTCCTGATATTTTAGTGCAGGTATCGGCGATAAACGCGGCGTTAAACAGTTTTAACAAAGTACTTTTAACAGAGCATTTAAGAACCTGTGTGGTGGATAATATCAGGGAGGGCAATGACCAGATTATTGACGAACTGGTGCATACCTTAAAGAAAATGATGAAATAATGTATGATACCAGGGTCAAAAGCCTGGTAGCATGTTTCTGAGAAGGTATTGAACAGTAAGTGAAAGGAAAATAGAAATGGAGCAATATAACGTTACAGGCATGAGCTGCGCTGCTTGTAGTGCCAGAGTAGAAAAAGCAGTAAACAAAGTACCGGGAGTTACCGGCTGCTCTGTAAGCCTCCTTACAAATTCCATGGGTGTGGAAGGAACTTATAATCCTGCGGATATTATAAAAGCAGTGGAGGAAGCAGGATACGGCGCAAAGCAGAAGGGCGCGGCAGAAAAAAGCGGCGGGAAGGCCTCTGCCTATGAGGAGATGCTTGAGGATAAAGAAACTCCCCTCATGAAAAAAAGGCTGATTGCATCCCTGGTTCTTTTAATACCCCTTATGTATGTGTCCATGGGGCATATGATGTGGAACTGGCCCCTGCCGGAGGCGATGGCGGAAAACCATGTGGCTGTGGGATTATTTCAGCTTTTGTTTACAACTGCCATTATGGTGATTAACCAGAAATTCTTTGTCAACGGTTTTAAAGGGCTCCTTCACAAATCCCCAAATATGGATACTTTAGTGGCACTTGGGGCAGGAGCTTCTTACGGATACAGCGTATTTGCATTATTTGCCATGACGGATGCCCAGATGCGGATGGATATGGATGGGGTCATGGAGTATATGCATGAGTTTTACTTTGAATCTGCTGCAATGATTCTCACATTGATTACCGTGGGAAAAATGCTGGAAGCCAGGTCCAAAGGAAAAACCACGGATGCCTTAAAAGGCCTGATGAAACTTGCCCCCAAAACTGCCGTTATCATAAAAGACGGGCAGGAAGTGGAAGTGGACATAGAGCAGGTGCAGAAAGGAGATATATTTGTGGTGCGTCCCGGTGAAAACATTCCCGTGGACGGTATTGTGAAAGAGGGAATCAGCGCGGTAAACGAATCCGCTTTAACGGGAGAGAGCATCCCTGTGGATAAAGAGCCCGGAGATTCGGTTTCCGCGGCTACCTTAAACCAGTCAGGATTTTTAAAATGCGAAGCTGCCAGGGTAGGGGAAGATACGGCATTGTCCCAGATTATACAGATGGTCAGCGATGCGGTGGCAACAAAAGCCCCCATTGCAAAAGTGGCAGACAGGGTTTCCGGGGTGTTTGTTCCGGCAGTAATTTCCATTGCCGCAGTGACAATCCTTATCTGGCTTTTGGCAGGAGAAACTGTGGGATTTGCCCTGGCAAGGGGGATTTCGGTGCTGGTCATCAGTTGTCCCTGCGCACTGGGGCTTGCCACGCCGGTAGCCATTATGGTAGGCAGCGGCATGGGTGCAAAATGCGGCATTATGTTTAAAACGGCGGTTTCCCTGGAGGAGACAGGAAAAACCCGGATTGTGGCATTGGATAAAACAGGCACCATTACAAACGGGGAGCCGGTGGTGACGGATGTGATACCCGCACAGGGGATTTCACGGGAGGATTTATGTTCCGTGGCATTTTCCTTAGAGCAGAAAAGTGAGCATCCTCTGGCCAGGGCAATTATTTCCTGGGGAAAGGAAAAGGGATTTACCCCCGGGGAAGTCACCGATTTTATGGCGGTGGCAGGAAACGGCCTTACAGGCTTTATGGACGGGATAAAATTATCCGGCGGAAACCATAAGTTTATCCGGCAGTTTGCGGAAGTGCCAGAGAATATAGAAGAACAGGCAGGAAAACTTTCCATGGAGGGAAAAACCCCTTTGTATTTTGCCTGTGACAATCGTTTTCTGGGGCTGATTGCAGTGGCGGACGTAATGAAGGAAGACAGTAAAGAGGCGGTAGCAGAGCTTCAGAATATGGGTATTCATGTGGTGATGCTTACCGGGGACAATGAACGGACGGCAAATGCCATCGGAAAACTCTCAGGGGTGGATGAAGTAATCGGCGGCGTCCTGCCGGACGGCAAGGAAGCTGTTATCCGTTCCCTGAAGGAAAAAGGAAAAGTAGTGATGGTGGGAGACGGCATCAATGATGCTCCGGCATTAAAGCGGGCGGATATGGGAATCGCCATCGGTGCGGGAACAGATATCGCTATTGATGCGGCAGATGTGGTATTGATGAAAAGCCGTTTAAAAGATGTGCCCGCCGCCATCCGATTAAGCCGCGCTACACTGAAGAATATTCATCAGAATCTGTTTTGGGCATTTTTTTATAATGCAATCGGGATTCCCTTAGCGGCAGGTTTGTGGTATCCTGTCTTTGGGTTAAAATTAAATCCCATGTTTGGGGCGGCGGCAATGAGCCTGTCCAGTTTCTGTGTGGTGAGCAATGCATTGAGGCTGAATTTTTTCTCTATGTATGATGCCAGGAAAGACAGAAAAATTAAATTTAAAGAGAATAAAAATCAAAATATAAAGGAGATTAAACAAATGGAAAAGACAATGGAAATCAAAGGTATGATGTGTGGACACTGTGAGGCAAGGGTAAAGAAATGCTTAGAGGCATTAGAGCAGGTGGATGAGGCTGTGGTTAGCCATGAGAAGGGAACTGCCGTTGTAAAGTTAAACGCAGAACTTTCCGATGATGTGTTAAAGAAAACGGTGGAAGACCAGGAGTATGAGGTAGTTGCGATTTCTTAACCGGTTTTGCTGTGTAGGATGATAAGTGGCTTGGATAAGATATGATATGATTGGGCAGGGAAGGTTTTATGAAAGTAATTGAAAAACAGCAGTTTGACATGGAACGGGCTCTGTACGGGGAGCGGGACCTTCTGGTAAGGCAGTGCTCCTTCGACGGGCCGGCAGACGGGGAAAGTGCATTTAAGGAAGGGGCAGACATTGTGGCAGAAGACTGCTATTTTAATTTAAGATACCCCTTCTGGCATGATGATAACTTAAAAATTACAGGCTCGGAAATGACGGAACTTTGCCGGGCGGCTTTGTGGTATTCCAATCACATTGAAATCAAAGATACAAAACTTCATGGAATTAAGGCTTTGCGGGAATGTTCGGATGTGGTGCTTAAAAATTGTGACATTGTATCCCCGGAGTTTGGCTGGTCGGTACATGGGATTACCATGGAAGGATGCAGTGCCGTCAGCGAGTATTTTCTTATGCGTTCTTCTAAGATAAAGTTTTCCAATGTGAAATTCCAGGGAAAATATTCCTTTCAGTATATTGAGGATGCAGAGTTTGAAAACTGCGAATTTGACACGAAAGATGCCTTCTGGCACGGAAAACATGTGGTGGTAAAGGACAGCGTTATAAAGGGGGAATATTTGGCATGGTATTCTAAGGGGCTTACGTTAATCCGCTGTAAAATCATTGGAACCCAGCCTTTATGCTATTGCAGAGACTTAAAGCTCATCGACTGTGAGATGACAGATACAGATTTGGCTTTTGAGAAATCCCAGGTAAAGGCAGAGATTACCACCCCGGTAATCAGCATTAAAAATCCGGCTGAGGGGGAGATTTATGTTCCTTCTGTGGGCGAGATTATTATGGATGATGATAATGCGAAAGGGAAAGTCATATTATGCCCGTGAGCCAAATGTGTATGCCCTGGAGCATAAAAATGCATAGTCAGGAATGTAGCATATGAAACAGAATTTGTTAGAAAAATTACGCCAGGGGGAAAAACTTTCCCTGGTGCAGCAGTTGGTATTGATTTTCCAACTGAGCATCCCCGGCATTATGGCACAGATTTCTTCCATTGTGATGCAGTACATTGACGCTTCCATGGTGGGGCAGTTAGGGGCAGCCGACTCTGCCTCCATCGGTCTTGTGTCCTCCTCCACATGGCTTTTTGGAGGGCTCTGTTCCGCCGCCAGCATTGGTTTTACGGTGCAGGTGGCACAGCAGATTGGGGCAGGGGAGGAGAAAAAAGCCAGAAATATTGTTCGTCAGGGATTATTGGCAGTCTTACTTTTCAGTGGGCTGCTTTTTGTGGTTGGGGCAGGAATCAGCGGCGTTCTTCCCCGCCTGCTGGGGGGGAGTGAAGAAATCTGTAAAAACGCTTCCCGGTATTTTCTTGTGTATGCCATTTCCCTTCCTGCGTTACAGATGAATAACGGGGCAGGGGGAATGTTACAGTGCAGCGGAAACATGCGGCTCCCCAGTATGCTGCATATTTTTATGTGCATTCTGGATGTGATATTTAACAGTATTTTGATTTTCCCTTCCAGGAAGATATCTTTTCTGGGAATAGAATTTTTCTGCCCGGGGGCGGGGCTTGGTGTTATGGGAGCGGCTTTGGGCACTGCCCTGGCGGAGGTGACAGTTGCGTCCCTTATGTTATATTTTCTTCTGGTAAAATCTCCCATGCTTCATCTTAGGAAAACGGAACATTTGTATTTTGTTCGGGAGGATTTGTACCGGGCGGTAAAAATTGCCATTCCGGTAGGGTTTGAGCAGGTTGTTATGTGCGGGGCGCAGATTATGAGCACAAGGATTGTTGCGCCCCTTGGAACAGTTGCCATTGCCGCCAATTCTTTTTCCGTTACGGCGGAGAGCCTTTGTTATATGCCGGGATACGGCATGGGAACGGCGGCTACCACCCTGATTGGGCAGAGCATCGGCGCAGGAAGGAAAGATATGGCAAGGAGGCTGGGATGGCTTATCACCGGCCTTGGCATGTTGGTTATGGCGGGAAGCGGCGTGCTCCTCTATGTTTTTGC
>CANRJF010000084.1 GCA_947630855.1 uncultured Lachnospiraceae bacterium | reverse complement strand
TCTGATTAGCGAATTTCTGTTATCATTCTGTTATCACGCTTCTATTTTCTCAATAACAGATTAGAAAAAGGACTCCGAACAAATTGTCCGAAGTCCTTATAAAATCCAACTTCTTACTGCTTACTCAATGATAGAAGCCACACGACCAGACCCTACGGTACGTCCACCCTCACGGATAGCGAATGTTAATCCCTGCTCCATAGCAACCGGATGAATCAACTCAATGGTCATCTCTACGTTATCACCAGGCATACACATCTCTGTACCAGCCGGTAACTCGCAAACACCGGTTACGTCAGTAGTTCTGAAATAGAACTGTGGACGGTAATTATTGAAGAAAGGTGTATGACGGCCACCCTCGTCCTTTGTCAGAACGTAAACCTGAGCAGTAAATTTTCTGTGGCAGGTAACAGTTCCTGGTTTTGCAAGAACCTGTCCACGGACAATCTGGTCACGGTTGATACCACGAAGCAATGCGCCAATGTTATCACCAGCCTGTGCCTCGTCTAACATCTTACGGAACATCTCGATACCAGTTACAACTGTCTTCTGAACATCTTCCTTAACACCTAAAATCTCTAACTCATCATTTAAGTGCAGAGTACCTCTCTCTACTCTACCGGTAGCAACAGTACCACGGCCTGTAATAGTAAATACATCCTCAACCGGCATTAAGAAAGGTTTGTCTGTGTCACGCTGTGGGTCTGGAATATAATCATCAACAGTAGCCATTAACTCCATAATCTTATCGCCCCACTCGCCCGTAGGATCTTCTAAGGCTTTCAAAGCAGAACCTTTGATAATTGGGCAGTCTGTAAAGCCGTACTCCTCTAACTGCTCTGTTACTTCCATCTCTACTAACTCAATTAACTCCTCGTCATCTACCATATCACATTTGTTTAAGAAAACAACGATATAAGGTACACCTACCTGACGGGATAATAAGATATGCTCTTTTGTCTGAGCCATAACACCGTCCGTAGCAGCTACAACAAGGATAGCGCCGTCCATCTGAGCAGCACCGGTAATCATATTCTTAACGTAGTCAGCATGTCCCGGGCAGTCAACGTGTGCGTAATGTCTCTTTTCTGTCTCATACTCAACATGAGCGGTAGAGATTGTGATACCTCTTTCTCTCTCTTCAGGAGCCTTGTCGATGTTCTCAAAATCTGTTGCCGTGTTACCTGCAACCCTCTCAGATAAAACTTTTGTAATTGCTGCTGTCAGTGTAGTTTTACCATGGTCAACGTGACCGATGGTACCGATATTACAATGCGGTTTTGTTCTTTCAAATTTAGCCTTTGCCATTTTAAAACGTCCTCCTTAATTTTATGCCCCTGTGGGCTTTCTTTTTTACGATATCTCAATTTACCTGGCTACCTCTGATTATATCGGAGATTACCAAGTTTTTCAAGCTATTTTTCTTTTATAGCCAAATTTCTGAATAATTTTTGTTACTATTCACGACCTAACCGTAAAAGATTATGTCATAATTTGCAACTTATTTTTCTTTGTTTGCAAGTACCTTTTCCTGAACATTCTTTGGTACCGGTTCGTATTTCTCAAAGAACATAGAGTAGTTACCGCGTCCCTGTGTCCTGGAACGTAAATCCGTAGAATAACCGAACATCTCGGCAAGAGGTACATAACCCCTGACAATCTTGCCGCCGCCAAGGTCATCCATACCTTCAATACGTCCACGGCGGGAATTGATATCACCGATTACATCACCCATATATTCTTCCGGCATGGTAACTTCCACTTTCATAATCGGCTCTAACAAAATGGGAGATGCCTTCTTCATAGCTTCCTTAAATGCCATGGAACCTGCAATATGGAATGCCATTTCCGAAGAGTCTACCTCATGGTAAGAACCGTCATATACCGTAGCATGGACGCCCACTACCGGGAATCCTCCAAGCAAACCGGCTTTTGTAGCCTCTTCAATACCCTCGCCTACGGCCGGGATATATTCTTTCGGAATTGCACCGCCCACAACCTCGGAATCAAATTTAAACAACTCTTCGCCATTGGCATCCATTGGCTCAAAACGGACTTTACAATGTCCGTACTGTCCACGTCCGCCGGACTGCTTTGCATATTTGTATTCCTGGTCTACCGGTTTTGTAAATGTCTCTTTGTAAGCAACCTGAGGAGCGCCTACGTTAGCCTCCACTTTAAACTCACGAAGAAGACGGTCAACGATAATCTCCAAATGCAGCTCGCCCATTCCGGCAATAATTGTCTGGCCGGTTTCCTGATTGGTGTGTGCACGGAATGTGGGGTCTTCCTCTGCAAGTTTTGCAAGAGCCTCGCCCATCTTGCCCTGGCCCGCCTTTGTCTTAGGCTCAATAGCCAGCTGGATAACAGGTTCCGGAAATTCCATGGACTCTAATATTACCGGATGCTGCTCGTCACAGATAGTATCACCTGTTGTGGTAAATTTAAAACCAACTGCCGCTGCAATATCACCGGAATATACAATATCCAATTCCTGTCTCTTATTGGCGTGCATCTGAAGGATACGTCCAACTCGTTCTTTTTTATCTTTTGTTGCATTTAACACATAAGAACCTGATTTCATGGTTCCGGAATATACACGGAAGAATGCTAATTTTCCTACAAAAGGATCCGCCATAATCTTAAATGCCAATGCAGAGAACGGCTCATTGTCGGAAGAATGTCTCTCCACTTCATTGCCATCTAAGTCAGTACCTTTAATGGACGGAATGTCCGTCGGTGCCGGCATATACTCTAAAACGGCATCTAATAATTTCTGTACGCCTTTGTTTCTGTAAGCAGAACCGCAGCATACGGGAACGGCAGCACATTCACAGGTTCCTTTTCTAAGGGCGGCTTTCATATCTGCTACGGAAGTTTCTTCGCCCTCTAAATACTGCATCATTAAATCATCGTCTAACTCACAGCATTTTTCTATCAACTCCGTATGGTAAAGTTCGGCGTCATCTTTCATATCTTCCGGAATATCCGTGATAGTAATGTCATCGCCCTTATCATCATTGTAAATATATGCTTTCATCTCGAACAAATCAATGATTCCTTTAAAATCATCTTCTTTTCCGATAGGAAGCTGTAAAATAATGGCATTTTTACCCAATCTTGTACGAATCTGGTCAACAGCCCCATAAAAGTCTGCGCCTAAAATGTCCATCTTATTGATAAATGCCATCCTTGGTACATTGTAGGTATCTGCCTGACGCCATACATTTTCTGACTGAGGCTCCACTCCGCCTTTTGCACAAAAAACGCCTACGGCGCCGTCTAATACACGAAGGGAACGCTCTACTTCAACGGTAAAGTCAACGTGTCCTGGGGTATCAATAATGTTGATACGATGCTCTAATGCCCCATCCTTTGGCTTGCAGTTCTCTTGCAAAGTCCAGTGACATGTTGTAGCGGCTGAAGTAATGGTAATACCTCTTTCCTGCTCCTGCTCCATCCAGTCCATGGTAGCAGTGCCTTCGTGAGTGTCACCAATTTTATAATTTACACCGGTATAATAAAGAATACGCTCTGTCAATGTGGTCTTGCCTGCATCGATATGAGCCATAATACCAATGTTTCTGGTTCTCTCTAATGGATATTCTCTTCCAGCCAAGGGATTTTCCTCCTTATATTCTTGCCCACAAAGTGTGGCATGTATGTGCCCTGTGGGTGCCTCCTTATTTTAATCAAATGGCACAAAACTTACAAATCCTAGAATCTGTAATGGGCAAATGCCTTGTTTGCCTCTGCCATTTTGTGCATATCTTCTTTTTTCTTTACAGAAGCGCCTGTATTGTTAGCGGCATCCATAATTTCGTTTGCCAGTCTGTCCTTCATGGTCTTCTCGCCTCTCTTGCGAGAATAAGCCACAAGCCAGCGAAGCGCTAACGCCTGACGTCTATCCGGCCTTACTTCGATTGGCACCTGATAGGTTGCACCGCCGATACGCCTTGCCTTTACTTCCAAAGCAGGCATAACGTTGTTCATGCACTCCTCAAATACCTCAAGAGCCGGCCTTTCTGTTTTCTCCTCTACTTTAGCAAATGCTCCGTAAACAATTTTCTGGGCAACGCCTTTCTTACCATCTAACATAACGTTATTAATAAGTTTGGTAACCACTTTGTTATTGTACAATGGATCTGCTAAAACGTCTCTTTTCTGAGTATGTCCTTTACGTGGCACGTTACTTCCCTCCTTAATCATCTTTTTTCTGGTTAGATTAATTCAACGGTACTCACATGTGTCCTCTAATGTGTTCGTGCAGTTTTTATATCTTCAAAGCGAAATATAATCCCAACACTAACCTTAGATCTGTTTGTGATACTATTGCTGCCGTTCTTATTTCTTAGCGTCTTTTGGTCTCTTTGCGCCGTATTTAGAACGAGCCTGTTTTCTGTTAGCAACCCCGGCAGTATCAAGAGTACCCCTGATAACATGGTATCTTGTACCTGGCAGGTCTTTTACCCTACCGCCACGGATAAGAACAACGCTATGCTCCTGCAAGTTATGCCCCTCACCTGGGATATAGCTTGTTACTTCGATTCCGTTAGAAAGACGTACCCTGGCGATTTTCCTCAGCGCTGAATTAGGCTTTTTCGGAGTGGCTGTCTTCACTGCCGTACAAACTCCTCTCTTCTGGGGAGCAGCCGTATCGATAGGTCTTTTCTTTAAAGAATTGTATCCTTTCTGAAGCGCCGGCGCCGTAGACTTCTTAACGGAAGTCTCACGTCCTTTTCTGACTAACTGGTTAAATGTTGGCATTCGTTTCACCTCCTGAAATTTATTTTATATGTGTGACTTTTACGCACACTTACTAAGTATAAATACAAAAAACAGCTTTGTCAAGCTGTTTTTTGTATTTCTCTATTCCGTTACCAGTTCCGGCTGTAATTCGTCTTCCGCCTGCAACTCATCTTCCGGTTCTAACTCATCTTCCGGCTCCATCTCAATCTCCATATCCAGTTCCACATCCGTTTCTGCTTCCCCGTCTATTTCATCTTCATAATCTTCAAAATCATCAAAGTCCTCGAAATCGTCATCAAAATCCACATAATTATCTTCATTAATCTCAGAATCCAGTGTCAGGTTCCGATAACGTTTCATTCCGGTTCCGGCAGGAATCAGCTTACCGATAATTACATTTTCCTTTAAGCCAATCAACGGATCCACTTTTCCTTTAATAGCCGCTTCCGTAAGAACCTTGGTTGTTTCCTGGAAAGATGCCGCTGACAGGAAAGAATTTGTTGCCAAGGATGCCTTTGTAATACCCAAAAGCACCTGTTTGCCTTCTGCCGGCTCCTTGCCCTCTTTCTCCAAAGCTTCATTCACATCTTCAAATTCCAGTATATCTACCAATGTGCCCGGTAAAAAGTCAGAATCCCCATTGCTCTCCACACGGACTTTCTTTAACATCTGGCGTACAATAACCTCTATATGCTTATCACTGATATCCACACCCTGGAGACGGTATACACGCTGAACCTCTTTCAGCATATAATCCTGCACCGCACGGACGCCTTTAATCTTTAAAATATCATGAGGATTAACGGAACCTTCCGTCAGTTCATCACCTGCCTCCAAAATTGCGCCGTCCATAATCTTAATACGGGAACCATAAGGAATCAAATATGTCTTTGTCTCCCCGGTTTCATCATTTGTAACAACAATTTCCCGCTTTTTCTTTGTATCCCGGATTTCTGCCCTTCCGGCAAACTCAGTGATAATGGCAAGACCTTTCGGTTTTCTCGCCTCAAAAATCTCCTCTACACGGGGAAGACCCTGTGTAATATCATCACCGGCAACACCGCCCGTATGGAAGGTTCTCATGGTAAGCTGTGTTCCCGGCTCACCGATAGACTGAGCCGCAATAATACCGATTGCCTCACCAACCTGTACCGCCTGGCCGGTAGCCATATTGGCGCCATAACATTTTGCACAGATTCCATTGTGGGAACGGCAGGTTAAAATGGTACGGATTTTTACCCTTTCAATAGGATTACCTTTTTCATCCACGCCCCTGCTCATAATATCTGCCGCACGTCTGGGTGTAATCATGTGATTTGCCTTTACCAGCACATTACCGTCTTTATCACAAATCGTATCACAGGAGAAACGTCCGGTAATTCTTTCCTGAAGATTTTCAATCTCCTCTTTTCCGTCCATAAATGCGGAAACCCACATTCCCGGAACTTCCCTGTCCGTTCCTTCTATACAATCAGACTCCCTTACAATCAACTCCTGGGATACATCCACCATTCGCCTTGTAAGGTAACCGGAATCGGCTGTACGTAAAGCAGTATCGGAAAGCCCTTTCCTTGCTCCATGGGCAGACATAAAATACTCCAATACATCCAGACCTTCACGGAAATTAGACTTAATAGGCAGCTCAATCGTCCTGCCGGTAGTATCAGCCATCAATCCACGCATACCTGCAAGCTGCTTAATCTGCTTATCGGAACCACGGGCGCCGGAGTCAGCCATCATAAAAATGTTATTATAAGTATCCAGCCCGCCCAGCAGTGCAGCCGTCAACTCATCGTCCGTCTCTTTCCATGTTTCAATAACCTCTTTGTACCGCTCTTCGTCTGTAATCAAGCCTCTCTTGTACTGACGCATAATCTTATCTACCGTATTCTGGGCATTCTCAATCATCTGGGGTTTCTGAGGCGGCACCGTCATATCAGAGATGGATACCGTCATCGCTGCCCTTGTAGAATATTTATATCCGATAGACTTAATATCATCCAGCACTTCCGCCGTTTTTGTTGCGCCATGGACATTAATGACCTTTTCCAGAATTTTCTTTAACTGTTTTTTCCCTACATGGAAATCAATTTCTATTTTAAACTTGTTTTCCGGGTCGCTCCTGTCCACAAACCCCAAATCCTGGGGAATAATTTCATTAAAAATAAATCTTCCAAGGGTTGACTCCGTAATGCCGTGTTCTACGGAACCCTCCGGCGTCTTCTTTTCCATCCGCACTTTTATTCTGGAATGGAGAGTAAGTGCCCCGTTTTCATATGCAAGAATCGCCTCATTCACACTCTTGAAATACTTGCCTTCTCCCTTTACTCCGGGCCTCTCCTGGGTCAGATAATAAATTCCAAGCACCATATCCTGGGAAGGAACTGCCACAGGGCCTCCATCAGAAGGCTTTAACAGGTTGTTAGGCGACAACAGCATAAAACGGCACTCCGCCTGGGCCTCCACCGACAGGGGAAGATGCACTGCCATCTGGTCACCGTCAAAGTCCGCATTGTAAGCGGTACATACCAGAGGATGCAGCTTAATAGCCTTACCTTCCACAAGGATAGGCTCAAAAGCCTGTATTCCCAGCCTGTGCAGAGTAGGAGCACGGTTTAACATAACAGGATGCTCTTTAATAACCTCTTCCAATACATCCCATACCTCATCCTGAAGCCGCTCCACTTTCTTTTTCGCGCTCTTAATATTGTGAGCCGTGCCGTTTGCCACAAGTTCTTTCATAACAAAAGGCTTAAACAACTCAATTGCCATCTCTTTCGGCAGGCCGCACTGATAAATCTTAAGTTCCGGCCCAACCACGATAACGGAACGTCCAGAGTAATCCACACGTTTTCCAAGCAGGTTCTGACGGAAACGCCCGGACTTACCTTTCAACATATCGGAAAGGGATTTTAATGCCCTGTTTCCCGGCCCTGTAACCGGCCTTCCCCTTCTTCCGTTATCAATTAAAGCATCCACCGCTTCCTGTAACATTCTCTTCTCGTTGCGCACAATAATATCCGGCGCCCCCAGTTCAAGAAGCCTTCTTAAACGGTTATTTCTGTTAATAATCCTGCGGTATAAATCATTTAAATCCGAGGTTGCAAAACGTCCGCCGTCCAACTGCACCATAGGACGCAAATCCGGCGGGATTACAGGAACAACTGTCATAATCATCCACTCCGGACGGTTCCCGGACTCACGGAACGCCTCTACAACTTCCAATCTCTTTATAATCCTGGCACGTTTCTGGCCGGAAGCATCTTTAAGTTCCGCTTTCAGTTCAACGGCATCCTTCTCCAAATCAATTGCCTGCAAAAGCTCTAAAATAGCCTCTGCCCCCATCCCTACACGGAAAGAATTGCCATACTGCTCCCTTGCTTCCTGGTACTCTGCCTCGGACAGTACCTGTTTATAAGTCAGGTTGGTATTACCGGACTCCAGTACAATATAAGATGCAAAATAAAGAACTTTTTCCAGGGTTCTTGGGGATAAATCCAAAATCAATCCCATACGGCTTGGAATGCCTTTAAAATACCAGATATGGGAAACCGGCGCAGCCAGTTCAATATGCCCCATACGTTCCCTGCGGACGCTTGCCTTGGTAATCTCAACACCACAACGGTCACACACTACACCTTTATAACGAATTTTCTTATATTTTCCACAATGGCACTCCCAATCCTTACTGGGCCCGAAAATCTTTTCACAGAACAAACCATCCTTTTCCGGTTTTAATGTTCTGTAATTGATTGTTTCCGGTTTTTTTACCTCGCCTTTTGACCATTCCCTGATTTTTTCAGGAGAAGCAAGACCAATCTGAATAGCATCAAATGCAATCGGCTGGTATGTCTCCTTCTTCATTGTATCTGGCATCACTGACGCTCCCTTCTATCTATAAATTTTCGTCAAGAACCTCATCCATAAACTCTTCTTCGTCAAAATCATCCTCGTTCTCTTCTTCTTCGATATCCTCCAGCTCTTCACTGTCCGTATTGAACTCCTGCTTGGTAAATCCCATTTTTCCAAAAGATTCACTGTCTTCAAACGCAAAGTCTTTATCTCCTGCAATAATGGAATTTAAATCGGTATTTCCATACTCACTGGTTTCCATCAGTTCCACTTCATTCCGTTCTTCGTCAAGAACAGTCACATCCAGTCCCAATGACTGAAGTTCTTTCAAAAGTACTTTGAAGGATTCCGGGATGCCTGGTTCAGGAATATTATCACCTTTAATAATGGCCTCGTATGTCTTAACACGGCCCACAACATCATCTGATTTGACAGTTAAAATTTCCTGCAGGGTGTAAGACGCACCATATGCCTCCAATGCCCATACTTCCATCTCCCCGAAACGCTGTCCGCCAAACTGGGCTTTTCCGCCTAAAGGCTGCTGGGTTACAAGGGAGTAAGGGCCGGTAGAACGGGCATGAATCTTATCGTCTACCAGATGATGAAGTTTCAGGTAATGCATGTGTCCGATAGTAACCGGACTGTCAAAAAATTCTCCTGTCCTTCCGTCACGAAGCCTTACTTTTCCATCTCTGGAAAGAGGAACGCCCTTCCACACTTTACGGTGTTCCCTGTTATCAGAAAGATACTGCATAACTTCCGGCAGCAATTCCTGTTTATGCTTTGCCTCAAACTCTTCCCACTCCAGATTTACATAATCGTTGGCAAGGTCTAAGGTATCCATAATATCATTTTCTTTTGCCCCGTCAAACACCGGCGTTTCAATATTAAATCCCAGGGCTTTTGCCGCAAGGCTTAAATGAATCTCCAACACCTGGCCGATATTCATACGGGAAGGCACACCCAAAGGATTCAATACAATATCCAAAGGACGCCCGTTAGGCAAAAATGGCATATCCTCCACAGGAAGCACACGGGAAACCACACCTTTATTTCCGTGGCGTCCGGCCATCTTATCACCCACGGAAATCTTTCTCTTCTGGGCAATATAAATACGCACAGCCTGATTTACGCCGGGTGAAAGTTCATCCCCATTATCCCGTGTAAATACTTTTGCATCTACAATAATTCCATACTCCCCGTGAGGCACTTTTAAGGAAGTATCCCTTACTTCCCTTGCCTTCTCGCCGAAGATAGCGCGAAGCAGCCGCTCCTCGGCAGTAAGTTCCGTCTCACCTTTCGGCGTTACCTTGCCTACAAGGATATCTCCTGCACGAACCTCTGCGCCGATACGGATAATACCTCTCTCGTCCAAATCTTTTAATGCATCATCACCTACACCGGGCACATCTCTTGTAATTTCCTCCGGCCCCAGCTTTGTATCCCTTGCCTCCGCCTCATACTCTTCAATATGGACAGAAGTATACACATCATCCTGCACAAGTCTTTCACTTAACAAAACCGCGTCTTCGTAGTTGTATCCTTCCCATGTCATAAATCCGATTAAAGGATTTTTACCAAGGGCTAATTCTCCCTGGGCGGTAGACGGGCCGTCCGCAATTACATCCCCCTTATTTACACGGTCTCCTTTAAATACAATGGGTCTTTGGTTATAGCAGTTAGACTGATTACTCCTGGAAAACTTGGTCAATCGGTAAGAATCCCTGGTTCCGTCATCATTTTTAACCACAATTTCATTGGAAACAGAGCTTTCCACCACGCCGGATTTCCTGGCAACCACACACACGCCGGAATCCACTGCCGCCTTTGTCTCCATACCGGTTCCCACCACAGGCGCCTCGGTAGTTAAAAGAGGTACAGCCTGACGCTGCATGTTGGAACCCATCAATGCACGGTTGGCATCATCATTCTGCAAAAACGGAATCAATGCCGTAGCCACGGAAAATACCATTTTCGGAGATACATCCATAAAGTCAAACATGGATTTCTCGTATTCCTGCGTCTCATCCAGATAACGGCCGGACACAGAATTACGCACAAAATGCCCCTCTTCGTCCAATGCCTCATTTGCCTGTGCCACATGGAAATTATCCTCTTCGTCCGCCGTCATATAAACCACTTCGTCTGTGACTCTTGGATTCTTAGGGTCTGTTTTATCAATTTTACGGTAGGGCGCTTCCACAAAACCGTACTCGTTAATTCTTGCATAACATGCCAGAGAGTTAATCAGACCGATATTGGGCCCCTCAGGCGTCTCTATGGGGCACATTCTTCCATAATGGGAATAATGCACGTCACGAACCTCAAATCCTGCACGGTCTCTGGAAAGTCCCCCGGGTCCCAATGCAGACAAACGCCTTTTATGGGTCAGCTCACCCAGCGGATTGTTCTGGTCCATAAACTGGGACAACTGGGAAGAACCGAAAAATTCCTTCACCGCCGCTGTCACCGGTTTAATATTAATCAAACTCTGGGGAGAAATTCCCTCCAAATCCTGAGTTGTCATACGTTCACGAACTACACGCTCCAATCTGGAAAGACCGATTCTGTACTGGTTCTGAAGTAATTCTCCCACCGCACGAATACGACGGTTTCCCAAATGGTCAATATCATCATCATGTCCTAAACCATACTCCAAATGCATATTATAATTGATAGATGCAAAAATATCATCCTTGGTGATATGCTTTGGTATTAAATCCGGGATATTCTTGCGGATTGCCTCTTTAATGTCTTCTATATTGCTGTTTTCTTCTAAAATCTGCTGCAAAATAGGATAATAAACTAATTCTGTCACACCTACTTCTTTGGGTACCACATCCACAAAATTAGTAATATCCACCATCATATTGGAAAGAACTTTTATATTTCTTGTCTCTCCCTGAATCCACACAAAAGGAACTGCCGCATTCTGAATCGTATCTGCTATATCACGGGTCACTTCCGTGCCTTTTTCCGCAATAATTTCTCCCGTGGTCACATCTACCACGTCCTCCGCTAAGACATGACCATTAATACGGTTTTTTAAAGCCAGTTTTTTGTTAAATTTATAACGTCCCACTTTTGCCAGGTCATACCTTCTGGGGTCAAAAAACATAGCAGAAATAAGGCTCTCCGCACTCTCAACTGTCAGCGGCTCGCCGGGACGGATTTTCTTATATAATTCCAGTAATCCTTCTTCGTAATTGGTTGCAACATCTTTGCCAAAGCTGGCAACAATCTTCGGCTCTTCCCCAAACATATCAATAATTTCCTGATTGGTTCCGATGCCCAGTGCACGAATCAACACTGTAATCGGCACTTTCCTTGTCCTGTCCACACGGACATAAAACACATCATTGGAATCTGTTTCATACTCCAGCCATGCGCCCCTGTTGGGAATTACCGTACAGGAAAAAAGCCTTTTCCCTACTTTATCATGGGAAATTGCATAATAGATGCCGGGAGACCGTACCAACTGACTTACAATAACACGCTCTGCACCATTGATAACGAACGTTCCTGTCTCTGTCATAAGAGGAAGATCGCCCATGAAGATTTCGTGTTCGTTAATTTCATCTGTCTCTTTATTATAAAGTCTTACTTTGACTTTCAAAGGTGCAGCGTAAGTTGCATCTCTCTCTTTACATTCCGGAATGGAATACTTTACATCGTCTCTGCATAATGTAAAATCCACAAATTCCAGACTCAGATGTCCGCTGTAATCTGCTATTGGCGAAATATCTGCAAATACTTCTTTTAAACCCTCGTCTAAAAACCACTGATATGAATCTTTTTGCACTTCAATCAGATTTGGCATTTCCAGAACTTCTTTCTGCCGCGAGTAACTCATACGCAAACCTTTTCCAGCCTGGACCGGACGTATTCTGTTTTTCTCCATTGACGTTTCACCTCTCGTTATTATTTTCAGCACTTTTTCGCCTTTTTGGGCAAAAAAATACAGTAAGCCTATCTCACCACAATAGTGCATCTTATATAATAGCATAGTTTATTTTTATTCGTCAAGAGAAAAATTTTAAAAAACCGCAGAACTTTTGTTACCAAAAATCCTGCAGCCTTTTGTCCATTTTACTATAAAAATATTTAAAACAATTATTTTAATGTAACCTTAGCGCCTTCTGCTTCAAGTTTAGCCTTGATTTCATCAGCAGTTGCCTTGTCAGCAGCCTCTTTTAATACCTTAGGAGCATTGTCAACCAAGTCTTTTGCCTCTTTCAAGCCTAATCCGGTTGCTTCACGTACAACTTTGATAACTTTAACTTTGTTTGGTCCTACTTCTGTTAATTCTACGTCAAACTCAGTCTTCTCCTCTGCTGCTGCAGCTCCGTCTCCGCCTGCTGCTGCAACCACAACACCTGCTGCTGCAGAAACGCCAAATTCTTCCTCACATGCTTTTACTAAATCGTTTAACTCTAATACGCTTAACTCTTTGATAGCTTCAATAAATTCTTCCGTTGTTAATTTAGCCATTTTCATATACCTCCATATACTGTTTATTATTTGTTAATATAATTGTTCTAAGCCTCTGCTTCTGCTGTTTCGCCTGCCGGTTCTGCTGTCTCTGCTGCCGGCTCTGCCCCTTCACCTGCGCCGCCTTTTTCGGCAATCTGGTTAAGCACACGCGCCAGGTTGGTAATGGGAGACTGAATGCTTCCAAGGAATTTGGAAAGTAATTCTTCTCTTGACGGAACTGCCGCAATCGTTTTCATTCCTGCCGCATCATAAAATGTTCCTTCTACAATACCTGCTTTAATTTCCAATGCCGGAGCTTTCTTAGCAAATTTAGCAAGGATTCGCGCCGGAGCTGTTGCATCTGTGGTAGAAATTGCAATTGCGCTTGGCCCTTCCAATACCGGAAGAAGGCTCTCGCAATCAGTCCCTTTAAATGCAAAGTTCATCATCGTGTTCTTATATACTTTATAAGTAACACCTGCTTCTCTGAGCTCTTTGCGCAACTGAGTATCTTCTGCAACGGTAAGGCCGCGGTAATCAACAATCACCACTGACTGCGCGTCTTTAATACTGTCAGAAATCTCTTGTATGATTGGCTGCTTCACTTCTACTTTTGCCACAATCTGTACCTCCTTTATATTTTTTATAACACATGCCGTATAAAAAAGGGATATCTTAAAAGCCTTAACCCCATGTTTCGAGGAAATATGACTTTTAAGATACCCCAAAAGATATCAAACCATAAGGATACCATATCCTTAAATCTCCTCGGCAGGCTCATAGGATTACGCCTTTCGGCACCTGCTGTCTTCGGCAATATGCTTGCTTATTATTACATAATTTATTACAGATGTCAATAACAAATCTACTGAGTAACTTTCATGACATTTACTTTCACACCAGGCCCCATGGTAGATGCAAGGCTGATGCTCTTAATATACTGTCCTTTCAAGCTGCTGGGTTTTGCTTTGTTTATGGCACCCATAAGAGTCTGGAAGTTGTCCGCTAACTGTTCCTCTGTAAAGGATGCTTTTCCAATTGGCACATGAATAATATTGCTTTTATCCAACCTATACTCAATCTTACCGGCTTTAATATCTGCAATTGCTTTGGCAACGTCCATGGTAACCGTACCTGCTTTGGGGTTTGGCATTAATCCTTTCGGCCCCAGCACACGTCCTAAACGTCCCACAACCCCCATCATATCAGGGGTAGCAACTACCACATCAAAGTCAAGCCATCCCTCGTTCTGAATCCTGGGAATTAATTCCTCGCCGCCAACGAAATCTGCGCCTGCTGCCTGTGCTTCGTCCAGTTTCGTTCCTTTTGCAAAAACCAATACCCGCACAGTTTTACCTGTTCCATGAGGTAATACAACTGCCCCGCGAATCTGCTGCTCTGCGTGACGGCCATCACAACCGGTTCTGATATGAGCTTCGATTGTCTCATCAAATTTTGCAACTGCTGCTTTCTTTGCTAATGACACTGCCTCCTGTGGGTCATATACAACAGCCCTGTCAATAGCCTTTGCAGCCTCTAAATATCTTTTTCCTCTTTTCATTCTAAAAACCTCCTGTGGTAATATCGGGGAAGAAATGCCCTCCCACCTCTTCGTTCACAAACTGCCCTGGCCTATTCTTCTATCGCAACACCCATAGACCTTGCCGTACCGGCAATCATGCTCATAGCTGCTTCCAGTGAAGCCGCATTTAAATCCGGCATCTTAAGCTCTGCGATTTCCTGTAATTTTGCTTTGGAAATAGTTGCAACTTTCGTCTTGTTAGGCACTGCCGAACCGGACTTAATGTTACATGCTTTCTTAATTAATACAGGAGCCGGCGGAGTCTTTGTAACGAAACTGAAACTTCTGTCAGCATAAACTGTAATCACTACGGGGATAATTAAATCTCCCTGGTCTGCTGTTCTTGCATTAAACTGTTTTGTAAACTCTACGATGTTTACGCCGTGCTGTCCTAATGCAGGACCTACTGGTGGAGCAGGTGTTGCCTTTCCAGCAGGAATCTGTAACTTAATGTATCCTTCTACTTTCTTTGCCATTTGGAACAAACCTCCTTAATTCATTTTTCTTACTTCTGCGAAACTTATTTCTACCGGCGTTTCGCGGCCGAACAATTCAACATTGATGGTGACAATCTGCTTTCCATGGTTTATAGCCTGGATAACCCCGATGGTATCCTTCCATACGCCGCCGATAACCACAACCGTATCTCCTGCTTCAAAGTCCACCTCAATGTTTTCTTTCTTGATTCCCAGGGGCATCATCTCTTCATCTGTAAGGGGCACCGGTTTTGACCCCGGCCCTACGAATCCGGTAACGCCTCTTGTATTCCTGACTACATACCAGGTATCATCATTCATAATCATGTTAATAAGTACATAACCAGGAAACATTTTTTTGGAAACTTGCTTTTTCGCACCATTTTTCATTTCAAAAACATCCTGCATGGGAACCCGTACTTCTAAAATCTGGTCCTCTAAATGCCTGTTTTCAACTGTTTTGTCAATGTTCGCTTTTACCTTATTCTCATAACCGGAATAAGTGTGAACAACATACCAATGTGCTTCTTCCATAAAACGCCTCCATTAAAAATGTAAGTTTACCAGGAAATCAACACCATACTGGATTAACGTATCCATTATGGCAATCATCAAACCTACTGCCACCGACGCGGCAATAACAGCCACGGTTTGACGCCCAAGATCTTCTTTTGTTGGCCAGATGATCTTGTTAAACTCGGCCTTCAATCCTTCAACCCAGCTCGTTTTCGGAGCTTTTTCCACCTTTGCGTTATCTGCCATACGAAACTCCTTTACTAATTTACTTTGTTTCTTTGTGTAAAGTATGAGTTCGACAGAACCTGCAATACTTCTTGGTTTCCATTCTCTCCGGATGAGCCTTTTTGTCTTTTGTCATGTTGTAATTACGCTGCTTACATTCCGTACATGCCAATGTTATTTTTGTGCGCACAACTTCCACCTCCATAATTTCGTGCAATATTCACTCTGATAAGAGTGTGCTTTTTATCCCTAAAATTAGGCATAAAAAAAAGACCTACTTCCAAGCTGTTCTACTATATCATAATTTTTTGCCTTCGTCAACAGAAAATTTCTATTGAGTTTCCCCATTTTTTTGCCGGCAAAAGCCACTTTTCCTTAATTTACTGGTATCCGCCTTATCTGCTGTGATGTGTTTTGACATTTGCAAAAGTAACTGCATGGATAAAAATCCTC
>CANRJF010000083.1 GCA_947630855.1 uncultured Lachnospiraceae bacterium | reverse complement strand
ATTAGTGGCTCATTCCGCCTGGACAGGTGGCTCAGTCTATACTGGACAGGCGGCTCTGCCGCACAAGAATATTCAGGAACAATATTGAATATATTGATTGTATGGATTTTGATGTATTCAACATATGGTAATTAGGAGTGTTAAAAATGTTTGTTTCTAAAAATGAACCACATAATTTTAGCTGGCATGATGCAGAGGATAATCAAAAGAGTGTAATGACAATGTATTGACGAAAAAACAATTATTGTGTTATGATTAAGACAAAAGGAGGTATGCCTTATGAATACAAATTTGAATGTTGCTATGGCACCAAAGGATTCAACATTTCAGGTAAGGATTAATTCAGAAATAAAGAGAACTGTTGAAGAGATTTATGCAAAAGCAGGAATGACGTTGACGGATGCATTTAATACATTTATTCAACAGTCTTTAAATGTAGAAGGTCTTCCTTTTATTGTCACGAAAAATAGCAAGGAAGCATTGAAAGAACAAGCAATTGCGATGCTAATGCTTGATTTGAAACGAGCAGAGGAACGAGCGGATGCTGAAGGTTGGATTGACGCAGATGATTTAGAGAGGGAATTGGGGGTACTTGATTGAAAAAGATAAAATATACTCCTGATGCAGCAGATAAATTACGAGAAATAAACAGAGCTATATCACAGGAATATGGTGCAGACGTTGCGAAAAAGATAGTTAAAAGCATAACGGACGCAATAAGAGGACTCTGTGATTATGAAGAGAAGGGAGCGGAAGTATCGAAAATGTTTAATGTAGTCACAGATTATCGGTACTTATTTGTGTCTAAAAATTATGTGTTTTATAGGATTGAAGATAAATACATTCGAATAATTAACCTTTATCATGAAAAAGAGGATTTTATGTGGCAGTTGTTTGGTGTTAATGCCACACCACAAGAAACAATAGATTATTGGGATGAATAGATCTGAAGTTTACGGGGGTAAACTGTAATGAATAAATATGAGCAACGTTCGAAAAACAGCTATAATAAGAAAGCCCAAAATTACGATTCAACTTTTGATGGCAAATTCACTGTCAAATTCAAGAGAATGCTTTATGATAACATCAATGTAAACGCCAATGATGTGGTGGCGGATATTGCATGTGGCAACGGGCGATTTTTAAATATGCTTGCAAAAAGGGCACCCATTTGTGGTTATGGTTTTGATATATCTGAAAAAATGATTGAGCAGGCAAAGGCATTAAATCCCGCAATGAGTTTTTTCACAGGAGGGTGTGACAATCTCCTTCTTGAAGCTGAAAGCATAGATATCATGACTGTATGTGCTGCCTATCATCATTTCCCAGAAGTTGATAAATTTGCAAAGGAGGCAGGACGAGTAATTAGGAAAGAAGGACTGCTGTATATTGCAGAAGTATATTTGCCAGGTTTTTTTAGAGTATTGGCAAATCCATTTATAAGGTTTTCAAAAGCAGGAGATGTGAAATTTTACTCTCCCGAAGAAATTGTTTCACTTTTTGAAGGCTGCGGATTTATCAGGAAAGATGTTATTATAAGTGGTATGGTTCAGCTTGTCATATTGCAAAAAGTGTGACGAGTTATTTCTTGTGGTGAGATTGGAAGTAGCGTAAGATTTGAATTTATAGAATGGTAAGTGTAATATGAAGAAGCGAACGATTGTGAGAAAAATACTTCTTGGCGTCATACTTCTAATGGCTGTTGCATTTGTTGCCAGTCATTATGATGCAAGAGAATATTCGGTTCATGATGAGCAGGAATATCTTAATCGAATATGTGAAATGACAGGTGTTCCTGCAATGTCAGTTGCTATTATGGATAACGATACAGAAATCTATCTCAATTATAGCCGCAAGCATGATGTGCCAATCGGCGAACAATCATTCTATGAGCTTGCATCCACGACAAAGGCGTTTACGGCGTTGGGAATATTGCAATTAGAAAGGGATGGCAAACTGAAGCTTACTGATCCGGCAGACCAGTATATTTCGTGGTTTCAGCCCAAATTTAAGGGGAAAAGCACAACAATCACCATTGAGCAATTATTAGAGCACACCAGCGGAATACCAGAGTGGACAATATGTTTAATTCCGTCTGGTACACAGGATAATAGTGACCTGTATCAAGTGATTGAAAGAATAAGAAACATAAAATTGAATCATGAACCCGGCAAGGTGCATGAGTATGCAACGATCAATTATGATGTTTTAGCATTGATTATCGAGGAGGTTACCGGTCAAAAGTTCGAGCATTACATGAAAGAAAATGTGCTTAAGCCACTGGGAATGCAGAACTCGTTTTTTAGAACCGATAATTCACGGAGTGAAATAACACAGGGATACAAAGTGAGCTTTTTAAAAGCGAGAGCCTTTGAAGCTCCGGCATATTATGGCAACATAGCTGCGGGGTACTTGGTGTCAAATACATCAGAGTTAATGAAATGGATGAAGGAAGTCAATCACCTATTTGATTTTGATGGATTTACAGCAACGGATGCAAAACATTATTATGCAGGGTGGAATGTGTATGACAGCTATGTTTGTCATGCGGGAAATAATCCCAACTATTCCTCTCAAGTAATCATCAGCAGAAATGGTCAGTTGGGTGTGTTTGCTTTATCTGCGCTAAATGGCTCGTCAGCAACAGAGGTTGCGGAGAACATCTATCAAATGCACTGCGGTAAGAGCATAAAAATTGGCTTGTATATTGATAATAGTGCGTTGATTGATTTTGTGAGCATAATCTCAATTCTGGTTTTCATATATTTTATGCTGCTCATGCAAGTAAATTCAAAAAGAAAGGCAGTTTGCAGTCTTTTCATCGGTGGTATCCTCATTTTGGGCATTGTTTTGTTCCCGCTTTTGTCCCACTATCATTATGGCTACTTATATGTATGGTGCCCAAGTAGTTTGCTGTTTTTACTGTTTGTGATTGTCATTGCTGCGATCATTCAAATTGGTAACGGTATTGCATGGTTCAAATGCAGGAATTTGATGGAGGATAAAAATGTTAACGAAAGAGCGAAAGAAACAACTAGATATTGATTTGTGGATTATCTTGATAATTTCCATGTTGAGTTTGGGAATTTATATGGTTTTTAACAGTAAAATAAATGGAATTGCTTATAATCCTGATATTAATATAGTTTTAAGGGTGTTATTTATGGGCGGTCTGTTCCAGTTCGGACTTGCCGGTTTGGGAATATCTATTGTATCAATTATTCGAAAGGAAAGTTTTTTCGCATATGGATTACATAGTAAAAAACTGGTATTAACCTTAGCATTGAGTGTATTATGTTGTGTTCCGGATTTTGTATATAACTTAATTGCTGGAAATGTTCATGCATGGTTTCCGTTTTCTGATGTTAATTTTACATATGAAGTGGTGAGAAGCAGTTTCCCTTTTAACATTGTTGGAATGTTAATTATTGCTATATGTTGGGGGTTTTTTGAGGGATTCAATTATGTTGTCATTTCAGACAAAATTAGTGAGCGTTTTCCGTCAAAGAGCAGATTTTGGGACTGGGGAGCATTTGTTTGTGCAATAATGTGTATTGTTGTGCATGGTGCAATAGGTGTAACGCCCGATGCTGTTATTGAAATGTTGTGTACAATATTTTTGATTTATGGTATGTTGATGGTTCGCAGGAAAACAGGAAATGCATGGGGATGTGTGCTGATTTTCTTTGTATATTGGAATGCTTTATAAATGAGTTGGCAAGCGAAAATTTCAGGCTAACGGAGAGCTTGAAAGCAGCAGAAGATTGAAGTTTGGCGGGGAACTAAAGAATATGAAAGTGATCTTTTTAGATATAGATGGCGTTCTTAACTCTAATTTTTGGAACGACACACATCAAAAAGAAATAAGTGATGGAACACTTATTGATGAAGAAAAAGTAATATTATTGGGACAACTTATAAGAAACACAAGTGCGAAGGTTATATTACATTCTGGTTGGAAATTTTGGTTTGATAGTGAAGTAAAGCCATTGCGTAGAGAGGCAGAACACTTGATAAAAATGCTTGAAAAGGAAGATATAAAAGTCAATGGTGTTACGCCAGACCATACAACTGAGGAGATAAGGAAAAACAAAAAGTTTAGTCTTGTTAAAGCAAGTGAAATACTTGCATGGGTATCACAACATGATAATATTGAAAATTGGATAGTGATTGATGACCTTGATTTGCATAATGAAGAAGTTAGAAAACATCAAATATTTACAGACGCAAGAATTGGTTTAACTGCCCAAAATATATGTGAAGCAGAAAGATTGTTAATGTAAACTTGGGCACTTGAAAATTTCAGTTTGAGCCTTTGCATATTACCTTCCCACGAGCAGATTATATCTGCCTGTGGGAGCCTTGGGATACACCAACACCATTATAGTCAATATGGTGGATTTCACTGGCTTTATATATGTGATGATACAATGCGGACTGCTGAAGCCATACCGCCATCCCCATAGGATGGACTTTTTATAAAACTATTTGATGATTCACTTAATTTTTGATTATGTGTTATTGAGTGAATGATTTCATTTTCCCATCCGTATAATCTTGAACTTGATGTTGCCTCAATATCTAATAATACATCAGCAATATGATTATGATAACTATTGATATGTTTTTCAATAATAAAATGCATGAGTTCGAGTCGTTTGTCCATGCTTTTTATATTAGATGAAGCAGGTGCAGTACGATAGTTAATTAACGGTTTTTCAACAATTCCAATATATGCTTCGGGCGCAGTTTCTAACATACTCAGAAAGAAGTCCCAGTCTTCAAACCCTGAACGCATTGTTTCATCATAGCCTGTGCATTGCGCAAACACTTCCCGCCGCAGAATATGTGTTGCCGGACAACAATTATGGGACAGAAAAGGGACTATATTTCCTCCGGCAGGACGAACAATTGCATCTAAAACTCCAAAAGTATGCATCCAGGATGAAGCGGCAATCATGGATGGGTTATCACGAAGCAGCCTGCTGACCTGTTCAATATATGCAGGTTCAAGTTTATCATCTCCGTCAAGCACTAATACCATAGATGCCTGTGTTTTTTTGATTCCGGCATTTCTTGCAGATGATACCCCTCCGTTTTGCTGATATTGTATGGTTACCGGAATGGGTAAGGCGGAATCTTTTTCAATGGTATTTAAAACATGAATAGAATGTTCATCTTTAGAACCATCATCAACGATGATGATTTTTTTTGGTAATAGTGTTTGGGCACACAAAGACTGAACCGCTTCAAGAATCATATCCCCTTGATTATAACTGGTAATAACTGCTTCAATATCAGCAGCAGTTTCAAATTTATCATGCATCATTTTTCCTTTATTCTCCTCATTATATTTCTTCATGAAAATTTAAAAAAAGATATTGAGCTTTGCCGGATTTGACTTTATTATATGTGTGACGGCATGCATTGTCAATATTAGAGAGATTAATGCAGACCTGATTGTCTAAAATTGGACATATAAAATGGATGAAATGGGTTCCCTTATTCCAGTATCAGAAACTTTAGGAAATGATTGCTATTATTCCGATAGTTGAATATAATAGAAGCTAATAGAAGATGATGAACGATTAAAGCATTAAAATAAAATCTGATTGAGGATTCAGGAAAGAATAATTAAGAAATGGAGATTTCAGATGTCAAAAGGATTCGTTTATATACTTACAAACCCTTGTCTTGATGGCTGGGTTAAAATTGGCATGACAGAACGCAATGATATTGAGAGTAGGTTACAGGAATTAAATTCACCACCCAATATACCTCTTTCGTACCGCTGCTATGCTGTTTATGAAGTAGAAAATCCACTAGAGGTTGAAAAAAGAATACATAGCATTATTGACAGAGTGGATGATTCTTTACACGCGAGAGAGCAGTTAAATAATGGTAGAATCAGAGAACGTGAGTTTTTCAAAATTTCGCCTGAAACAGCGTATGGTATATTTAAAGATATCGCAATTTTGCGTGGGGATACAGATAAACTGAAATTGTATACACCTACCTTGGAGCAATCTCAGGAACAGGAAATTGCCGAAAGAAAAACCAAGCGCTCTAACAATTCATTTAAGTTGTTGAATATTGCTGTTGGGGAAGAAATAACCTTTTTATATGATGATACAATTACAGCAAAGGTAATAAACGATAAAAACCAAATTGAATACGAGGGTGTAAATTATTCTGTTACCGCTCTGGCTTGTAAATTGTTAATTGAGCGATACGGATGGTCTGAAAATTTACATGTCAATGGCTGGATGTACTTTACAAAAGACGGAATTTCTTTAAGTGATTTGCGGGATAGTATAGAGAACACTTCTCCGGTTGCAGGGAAATATATAATTTGATATAATCAATATTATTCGTCAGCTCCTGTTGGAACTTATACCTGCAAGCCAAATGATTTGCCAACAGGTATTCTCTGTTTCACAAAGAACAGCAAATCATTTGGCAAATGTGTATGCTCTGGAGTATAGGACAAATGTACGCAAATTAAAAGCTTCTCAGGAAGGGAGGAAGACAGCGCTGTAAATTTGCAATAGCTGTTGTAATCAATATTATGGAAAAGAATAACTTGCCGTCAGAAAGATTTTCAAATCTGTCCGTTACACTATGCTCACATTTTTCTGCCATATACCTGATTAACAGGCTTGATTCTACTTACGAAAAATTGCATGCCGATTCATGTTTCGAATACATATTGCCGCCTGCGGGGACACTGCGGGATGCCTATAAGGTTTTATTTGCCGCTACAAAAAGGGGGAAAAGCGACCAAAAAGGTACATATGATGCCTTTATTGATGAAGCCCTTTTTTTAAAAGATGCTTATAATGGAAGTATCGATATCTCATTCAATAACTCTGTTATCAGATATGATTTCCGCATTATCAAGCTCTCCGAAGAAGAAGCCGTTCTCTTTTTCCTGGAGGATAGAAACAGCATGGAATCTGACCGCATAGAGAAAATGAAGATTGAAACCATTCAGGAAAATTATCTTTTCTCGATGATTGTTGACCTGAAAGGGGATACCTGCAGAAATTCAAATACAACAGAAATAAACGCCAAACGTCAGGATTATATGGATTTAAAATATTCCCAGTGGCGCTATATGATTGCCAATATGTTTTTACCCGATGATAAAAGCACATTTTTAATGATTTCTGAGCCCTCGTATATCATTGAGAGACTAAAGATACAGAAGCAGTTTAATTACGAAATACAAATGCAGAATATGCAGGGGGAATATATATGGGTTCGCCTGATGTTTAACCGTATGAAAGGCTTCAGTGAGGATTTTCCTGTTTTTATATACACTGTCCAGGATATTAATGAAGATATGCAGCGTCTCCTGCAGCAGGAAAATATTATCGCAGCGGTGGAGGAAAAGAACCAGCAGCTAGACAGCATCAACAAGGCAAAAACCGTTTTTATCTCAAATATGTCCCATGAAATCCGTACCCCTATCAATGCAGTTCTGGGAATGGATGAAATGATACTTCGGGAGACTGATGATGACAACATCCGTTCTTATGCATATGATATTAAGAACGCGGGAAAGATGCTGTTAAGCATTATTAATGATATTCTGGATTACTCCAAAATTGAGTCCGGGAAAATGGAAATTATTCCTGTGGAATATCAATTAAGCGCCCTGCTGCATGATGTTAACAACCTGATTTCCGTAAAGATAAAGGAAAAGAATCTTGTATTTAACATGGATATTGATTCAAAGCTTCCGTCCGCCCTTTTTGGCGACGAAGTCAGGATCAAACAGGTTCTTATCAATATTTTGACAAATGCTGTCAAATATACGGAAAAGGGAAGTATAACCCTTAGTATTAGCTGTGAACAGACTGATAAAGATAACGCAAATTTGTATGTGAAAGTACAGGACACAGGCATTGGAATGAAAAAGGAGGACATGAAGAATTTGTTTACCCAATTCCAGCGCCTGGACGAGAAGCGGAACCGTCACATCGAGGGAACAGGTCTGGGAATGAGCATTGTAGTATCACTGCTTGAGCAGATGAACAGCAAACTGGAAGTAGATAGTGTATATGGCCAGGGCTCCACATTCTCCTTCATACTTCCCCAGAAGGTCATCGACGCCGCTCCCATAAAGGACTTTGAAGCTGCCAGACAGCTCCAGGTTCCCAAAAAGGTTTACAAGCCGCTTATCCATGCTCCCAACGCACATATCCTTGGTGTAGATGACAACCTTGTCAATTTGACAATATTAAAGGGGCTGCTGAAACGAACCGATGTACAGTTTGATTATGTTTTAAGTGGTAAGGAGTGTCTCAAAAAAATTACAGATACACATTATGACCTTATTTTCTTAGACCACCTTATGCCGGAAATGGACGGAATTGAAACAATTGACCATATTCGTAAAATGGGGGCGGAATTTGAGAACCTGCCGGTCATTGCCCTGACAGCCAATGTCATGTCAGGGGCGAAAGAGCGGTATATGAATGCAGGTTTTTCTGATTTCCTGGAAAAACCCATTGTGCCGAAAAAATTAGAGGAAACTCTAAGAACCTATCTGCCGAAAAATCTGCTTGAAGAATAGCCATACAGGAGGATTACACAAGATGACAAAAAAACAACGTGCGTTAGAAGTAATAGACAGGCTGAAAAAAGAGTACCCGGATGCCGGATGTTCCTTAGAATATAACGAAGCCTGGAAACTTCTGGTAAGCGTAAGGCTTGCCGCCCAGTGCACGGACGCCAGAGTAAATGTTGTAGTAGAAAAACTGTATGAAAAATTTCCCGACGTGGATGCTTTAGCGGAAGCTTCGGCGGAAGAAATAGAAGAAATTGTGCGCCCCTGCGGCCTGGGAAAAAGCAAGGCAAGGGATATAAACGCCTGCATGAAAATATTAAAGGAACAGTACGGCGGGAACGTGCCGAAAGATTTTGACGCCCTTTTAAAACTTCCCGGCGTGGGCAGAAAAAGCGCCAACCTGATTATGGGGGATGTGTTTGGAGAACCGGCTATTGTCACCGACACCCACTGTATCCGCCTATGTAACAGAATCGGGCTGGTGGACGGCATAAAAGAGCCCAAAAAGGTGGAAATGGAATTGTGGAAAATTATTCCACCAAAGGAGGGCAGTGATTTCTGCCACCGGCTGGTGTACCACGGAAGAGAGGTTTGTACCGCCAGAACATCCCCTTATTGCCACAAATGCTGCCTTCATGATATTTGCAAGAAAACAGGAATAAAAGTTAATGAAAAGAAAAGCATAGAAAAAACTGGTACTATTTAATGAAATGTGATAATATAGACATATGGATAAGTTTCGAGCAGAAATACGGTTATGCATCTAGGAGGATTTTGCATGGAATTAGTTTTTACCAATGAGTCGTGTACAGGCTGCAATAAGTGCGTGAGGGCTTGTCCGGTGATGGTTTCCAATGTAGCCACGGAAGAAGGCATGGTTTTTGTCAGTCAGGATAATTGTATTGCCTGCGGTGCATGTTTTGATGCCTGCACCCATGAAGCCAGGGATTACAGAGATGATACGGCAGATTTTTTCCAGGATTTATCCCAAGGGAAAAAGATATCTGTCATTGTCGCTCCGGCATTTCTTGCCAATTATCCCAAGGAGTACAAACGTATCTTAGGTTATTTAAAAGAGAAAGGCGTCAATCATATTTACAGCGTATCCTTTGGCGCGGATATTACTACCTGGGGATATTTAAAATATATTACGGAGCATAATTTTAAGGGAGGAATTTCCCAGCCCTGCCCGGCGGTTGTCAGCTATGTGGAAAAATATATACCGGAATTGATTCCCAGAATGGTTCCCATACATAGTCCTATGATGTGCATGGCAATTTATATTAAAAAATATTTAAAGATTAACGATGACCTTGCATTTATCAGCCCCTGCATTGCCAAGAAGATAGAGATTACGGATGATAACTGCGGCGGCTATGTAAAATATAATGTGACATTCAAAAAGCTGATGGAGAAAATCGGCACAGGCTATGAAAACTGCAAAGAGTACAATGACGAATTGGAGTATGGCCTTGGCTCTTTATACCCCATGCCCGGCGGCCTGAAAGAAAATGTGGAGCATTTTCTGGGAAAAGACCAGGTAGTGCGCCAGGTAGAGGGAGAACAGGAAGCGTACCGTTATCTGAAAGAATATTTAGGGCGTGTCAACGATTACAAAGAACTGCCCTTTATGGTGGATATCCTAAACTGCGGCAAAGGCTGTATATACGGGACAGCCACGGAGCCTGCCCGGAATACGGACGACGTGATGCTTACCTTAAGCAAGATGCGTAAGTTAGACGAAGGCGAAAAGCAGGGGAAGGGGCGTTTCGGCAGAAAAGCAAAGGCGGTAACTCCCTGGACGGAAAGCATATCCCACCAGGAGCGTCTTGCCAATCTCATGCGTGCTTTTAAAGATTTGGATATTAATGATTTTATCCGCAAATACACGGCAAAGCCTGTGGACATCAAAGAGCCCACAGAGGAAGAGTACGAGGAAATCTTTAAAAAGATGCATAAGTATGATGAGGAAAGCCGTAATATTAACTGTGAGTGCTGCGGCCATTCCACCTGCCGGGACATGGCAAAGGCGATTTACAATAATGTAGGCGTGAGAAGAAACTGCGTTTATTACCTGAAGGATGTTGCAGAAAGGGAAAAGGCAAAAATCCAGGAAATCAGGAATCAGGAGCAGGAAGACAGGAAAGTGCACGAGGAGAAATTAAGCGACATTATTATCCGCTTTGCAGACTTAAATGAAAATGTTTCCCAGTTAAGTTTAGCTAATGAGGCTTCTGCCAATGAGGCAACTAACCTGGCACAGCATGTTCAGGATATTTCTGAATTCTGCCATGAGTTAAGCGAATCTTTAAAGACGATATCAGGATTTATTGATATCTATAAGTCAACGAATGAGAGTATAACAAATATTGCAGGACAGACCAATCTGCTTTCCTTAAATGCATCCATTGAGGCGGCAAGAGCCGGAGAGCAGGGAAAAGGTTTTGCTGTTGTGGCGGAGGAAATCCGCAACCTGTCCGCATCTACAAAAGGGCTTGTGGTGGAAAGTGATAAAAAAGCGGAGGAAATTATTCCAAGGATTAATGCAAGCGTAGGTTCCATTCAGCGTTTGTTTTCCGATATTAACGAGATGACAGAGAAGATAGCTACCATATCAGCCAATACGGAAGAGGTATCTTCCCAGAGTATCTGCGTTCAGGATATGGCGGAAGAATTAAAAGAGGAAGTGGAATCAATATAGTAATTGTTTAAAAAAGTCTCAGGCGCATGCTGTTTGAGGCATGAAAATATAAAGGAGGATGAAATGAAATATTCTATTGAAGGCGAACCAATGCCGATAGTAATCTGTGAGTTGGAAGCAGGGGAGAAGATGATTACGGAAAAGGGCGCTATGTCCTGGATGTCCCCCAATATGAAAATGGAGACCGTAGGGGGCGGCGTGGGCAAAATGTTCGGCAGGATGTTGAGCGGTGAGAGTATGTTTACCAATCATTACACTGCCCAGGGCGGCCCGGGCATGATTGCTTTTGCGTCCAGTTTTACAGGAGGAATCAGGGCTTTTGAAATTGGCCCGGGAAAGAATATGGTGTGCCAGAAGTCAGCGTTTTTGGCATCTACCATGGGAGTGGAGCTTTCCACGTTTTTCCAGAAAAAAATAGGCAGCGGATTCTTTGGGGGAGAAGGATTTATTATGCAGAAACTTTCCGGCCAGGGAATTGCTTTTGTGGAGTTTGACGGCCATATTAAAGAGTATGATTTGCAGCCGGGTCAGTCCATGCTTATCGATACCGGATATCTGGCAGCCATGGAGGAGACATGTTCCATAGATATCCAGTCAGTGCCGGGAGTAAAAAATATGCTTTTCGGCGGAGAAGGTATATTTAATACAAGAGTAACCGGCCCAGGCAGGATTTACTTACAGTCCATGCCGATTTCCCAGATGGCAGGTACTTTAATTCCATATCTGCCGTCTGCTAAATAGCTTTAATTTGTTAAAAACCTTGCGGTACGATAGACTGGATGGTTGCATTTGTGATGGTTCAGAGGGTGGTACCGCAGGGTATTTTTATCAGGGGTATTGGAAAAATTATTTTCATGAGGATATTAATATGAGGGATAGGTCAGAAATTTTGCCGGCAATGGCAGTGTGTTTTGCAGAGGGGGCATGCACAGGGGAATGGGAGTGCGGGGAACCTGCAATTCAAAACGCCATTCAAAAGGCGCCGGGAGGAATCATCGTATACCATACGGAAAAGAAAAAGCTTACCGTTTTGTATTATAATGATGAAGTGTTGGAGTTATTGGGATGCCGGAAAAAGGATATTACCGATACTACGATTTTTTTTGCGGACGAATTGATACTGACGCAGGATTATAAAAAACTGTGCCAGGAAATAGACAGGGGAAATGATTCGGGGGAAAGCGGGTCCTATGAATTTAGGCTGAAGAATCAAAGGGACGGCTACCGATGGATTTCTTTTCGGAAAAAACCTATTCGTATAGAGGGAAAATCCAATGTATATACGGCAATTATGTTAGATATCACAGAGGAAAAAGAACGGGAGATTGCGGCAAAACGTCTGGCAATGCAGTCCAAGTATGTCTATGAACATGACGCATTAACCGGCTTATATCAAAAGGAAGCCTTTGAAAAACATGCCTATGAACTGATTCACAAGAATCCTCATATAGATTATGTTTTTGTAAAATGGGATGCGGAGCATTTTAAACTTGTCAATGAACTGTCGGGATATGATATCGGGAACCAGCTTTTAAACAAGGCCGGAGAGGTGATTTCCAAATTCCTTGGCACAAGGGGAGTGGCGGCAAGGGTGGGTTCCGACCATTTTATTATGTGTTTCCCCTTGAAAATGCTGGATATCCAGCGGTTTTTTAAGAAAATCGATGAAATTTTAAATGAGATGAATTTTGATTATGATATCCGGGTGTATGCAGGAATTTATGTGGTTCAGGACAGGGACGAGCCCATTGATTTTATGTATGATAAAGCCTCCCTTGCCCTTTCCAGCATTAAGGGCAAATATATGGAAAATTATGCATATTACGGCAAGGAAATGATGCAGAATATGCTGAAAGAGGAAGAAATCAAAAATGATATGTGGGAGGCGCTGGATAACGGGCAGTTTAAGATTTATGTCCAGCCCAAATATGATGTGGGAGCGGGAAAAATCGTAGGGGGAGAAGCTTTGGTGCGGTGGAAGCATCCCGTCAAAGGTTTTGTGAATCCTGTGGATTTCATTCCCTTTTTTGAGCGCAGCGGATTTATCAGCAATATGGACCATTATATATGGGAGAATGTGGCAAAATATCTCCATGAATGTATTGTAAACAAGAAACGGATTCTGCCTGTTTCTGTAAATATTTCCAGAATTGATTTTTACAGGGACAATCTTTATGACCACTTTGTAAATCTTTTGGAAAAATATGACCTTTCCGCAAAATATATGGAACTGGAAGTGACGGAAAGTGCATATGCCACAGATGAGGAAGTCTTGTTCCATACATTAGAGCAGCTTCAGAAGGCAGGGTTTACCATATTAATTGACGATTTCGGCAGCGGTTACTCTTCCTTCGGCATGATGAAAAAAGCCCCGGTGGATGTGCTGAAACTGGATATGGAATTTCTGCAGGGCATTGATAAAAACGGAAGAGGGAAGACGATTGTAAAACATATGGTGGAGATGGCAAAAGAACTGGTGATTCCGGTGATTGCAGAGGGTGTGGAAACCATTGAACATGTGGTATTGCTGCAGGAAATCGGATGCGATTACGCCCAGGGTTTTTACTATTCCAAGCCGGTTCCGTTAGAAGAATATGATAAGATGGTGCAAGGGGAATAAATATGGCATTGCAGTTTATACTGGGAAATTCCGGCAGCGGAAAAACCCGTTATATTCACGAGAAGATTGTAAAAGAGGCGGACGAGAATCCGGACAGGCATTATTTTTGCGTCGTGCCGGAGCAGTTTACCATGCAGACCCAGCGGGAGCTGGTTATGCTGCAGGAAAACCACTGCGTCATGAATATTGATATTGTAAGTTTCGGCAGATTGGCGTACCGGGTATTTGATGAACTGGGAAATTTTGAGTACCAGGTGTTGGAAGAGACAGGGAAAAATCTGATTTTACGCCGTATTGCCTGCAGGCAGCAGGATAAACTTCTTGTCCTTAAAAAAAATATGACAAAAATGGGCTACATCAGCGAAGTAAAATCCCTGATTTCAGAATTGGCACAGTATAATGTAACACCCCGGCAGATACAGCAGGTAATAGAAGAACTTCCTCAGGGAAGTTTTTCTTTTAAGTTAAAAGATGTGCTGGTTATGTATCAGGGATTTTTGGATTTTTTGAAGGATGGGTTCGTTACGGCGGAAGAAGTTTTGGAACTGCTTATTGACGTGGCGGATGATTCCGGTATTTTAAGGGACAGCGTTCTTGTGTTTGACGGTTTTACAGGATTTACACCCATTCAGAATAATCTTTTCTTTAAACTTTTAAAGGTGGCAGGACAGATTTATGTAACGGTCACCATAGATGAGCGGGAAAATTTTTATCATTGTATGGGCAGTTATGAATTGTTTGCCATGAGCAAGAAAATGATTGCCGCTCTAAGGAAAATGGCGGATGAAGCCCATGTGGAAGTGGCGGAGCCGGTGGTGGTATCCCATGGGGAAAAAAGCCGTTTTCATCAGTCAAAGGCTCTGTTTTTTTTAGAGCAGAATATTTTCCGCGGGGGCAGAAAAAAGTTTGCTCTGCCGGATAATAACAGTGATATCAGAATCTGCCGGTGTAAAAATCCCAGGGAAGAACTGATTTTTACCGCCGGGGAAATCCATAAGCTAATCAGAGAAGAAGATTACCGGTACAATGAGATTGCCATTGTGTGCGGTGACTTGTCTTTGTATGCTTCCTATGCCGCAGAGGTTTTTGCGGATTATGACATTCCCATATTTATTGACCAGAAATCTACCATATTATTTCATCCGTTTATTGAGTTTATTCAGTCTTTGCTGGAAGTGGTGCGGATGGATTTTTCGGCGGAGAGTATATTCCGTTATCTTAGAAGCGGTTTATCTTTGATTCCCAGGGAAGAAATCGATATTTTGGAGAATTATGTCCTTGCAGCGGGAATCCGGGGATACAAAAAGTGGTGTGGGATTTTTTCTTATGTGCCAAAGGGATTTTCAGGGGAGGAAGTTGTAAGAATCAATGAAATAAGGGAAAAAGTGTCTGCACAGTTTTTAGAGCTTTATCCCGTACTAAGGAAAAAACATGTTACCGTGAAGGAGATAACGGTAGGAATTTACCGTTTTATCTGCGGCCTTGATGTGGAAAAGCAGTTAAGGGAAAAAGAACTTTCTTACGAGAAGGCGGGGGATTTAAAAAATGCCAAAGAGTATTCCCAGATTTACCGGATTGTCATGGATTTATTTGATAAAATGGTGGAATTTTTAGGGGAGGAAGAAATTTCTTTGGAAGAGTACGAAAAAATTCTTGACGCAGGATTTGAAGCCGCAAAGGTAGGCATTATCCCTCCCGGCTATGACAGGGTGGTGTTTGGAGACATTGAGAGGACAAGGCTTGACGATATTAAAGCCCTGTTTTTTGTGGGGGTAAATGACGGCGTGATTCCCAAATCCCAGGGGGGAGACGGAATTTTATCCCAGCCGGAGCGGGAACTTTTAGAAGAGTATGATATGGAGTTAGCCCCCACTGTCAGGGAGCAGACATTTATCCAGAAATTTTATCTTTATTTAAACCTGACAAAACCTTCCCGCAGGCTTTATCTTTCCTATGCCGGCGTGGACGGGGAAGGAAAGGGGAAACGTTGTTCCTATCTGATACATACCATTTTAAATATGTATGAAAACCTTTCCGTGGAGGAAGTGGAAGAGAAGCCTTTTGCCCAGAGGATTGTCACGGAAAAAAACAGTTTTGCACTGGTGGCGGAAGGCATGACTTTGGGGGCAGACTGGGCAAGAGAGGGAAAGGAGAAGGAGCAGAGCCTGTGGGGGGCTTTGTGCCGGTATTATGAAAAAGACCATGCCCTAAAAGAAAAAATCCGGGGGCTTATTCTGGCGGCGTCCTCAAAACAGGAACAAACGAAAATCGGGGAGGCTGTGACAAAAGCCCTTTACGGGAGCACCATAGAAAACAGCGTTACCCGCCTGGAAAAATTTGCTTCCTGTGCCTTTGCCCATTTCCTTTCCTACGGGCTGAATTTAAAGGAGCGCAGTGTCAGCAGTTTTGCGGCGGTGGATATTGGAAATGTGTTCCACCAGGTATTGGAATGTTATGCCCTGGAAATGAAGGAGGAGGGGCTTAGCTGGTTTGAGATTACAGAGCAGGAGAGTGACGCTCTTTTATCCCGTGCCATGGAGC
>CANRJF010000082.1 GCA_947630855.1 uncultured Lachnospiraceae bacterium | reverse complement strand
GAATGAGGGGTTGGGGAGATGATGTGGGCTTGCCCACTTTGTTACTTTGCTGCTCTGGAGTATAAATAGAAAATATGGTTGTGATAAAAGCAAAAAAAGTTTATAATATGTTTCGAGGATTAAGGTGAGGAGGGATTTCATGGAGGCATACACCGGATTTGCAGAGGTTTACGATTTGTTTATGGATAATGTTCCCTATGAGGACTGGAGCAGATACCTGGTAAAACGCTTAAGAGAATACGGAATCAAAGACGGCATCATTTTAGACCTTGGCTGTGGAACCGGGAAAATGACAAGGCTTCTGGCAAAGGCAGGCTATGACATGATTGGCATAGATATTTCCAGCGAAATGCTCACCATCGCAATGGGATATGAATGGGAGGGAGAGCCAATTTTATATCTCAACCAGGATATGCGGGAATTTGAACTTTACGGAACGGTACAAGCCGTAGTATCCGTGTGTGACACCATAAATTACCTGACGGAACAGGAGGATTTGCTGAAAGTCTTTAAGCTGGTGGACAACTATTTAGACCCGGGAGGGATTTTTATATTTGACATGAATACCCCTTATAAATATGAAAACATTTTAGGTGAGAATACCATCTGTGAAAACAGGGAAGAATGTAGTTTTATATGGGAAAACTATTATGATAAAAAAAGCCGTATCAATGAGTATGATATGACATTTTTCTTAAAGGGTGAGGATAACAGGTATGAAAAATTCCAGGAAACCCACTATCAGAAAAGCTATGATGTAAAAGAAATATGCGTGCTCTTAGAGATGGCAGGATTGGAGTTTATTGCCTGTTACGGGGAAGAATCCTTAGAACCTCCGGGGAAAGAGTGTGAACGGGTTTATTTTATTGCCAGGGAGTGCAAAAAGAAAGATAAGCCCGGGATATGGAAGCCGGAAATTATAAACGGGTAAAAAGATAAGATACAGAGAGGAAATAAAATGTCGGATTATATGGTTAGGGCAACTGCTGCAGACGGGCAGATACGCGCTTTTGCAGTGACATCAAAAGACCTGGTGGAAAAGGCAAAAAATTATCATAACACAAGTCCCGTGATTACGGCGGCATTGGGCAGGCTGTTATCGGGGGGCGTGATGATGGGTGCCATGATGAAGGGGGAGAAAGATTTACTCACCGTCCAGATTCAGTGCGGCGGCCCGGCGAAAGGCATGATAGTTACAGCAGACTCCAAAGGGCATATCAAAGGATATCCTTTTGTGCCGGATGTGATTCTGCCGGCAAATGACAAGGGGAAACTGGATGTAGGCGGCGCCCTGGGATTAGGAGTAATGAGCGTTATAAAAGACATTGGCATGAAAGAACCCTATGTGGGACAGGTTGCCTTACAGACAGGTGAGATTGGAGATGATTTGACATACTATTTTGCCGCTTCGGAGCAGACCCCTTCTTCCGTAGGCCTGGGAGTATTGATGAATAAAGACAATACAGTAAAGGCGTCGGGAGGGTTTATTATTCAGCTTATGCCTTCTGCCCCGGAAGAAATTGTTTCCCGTCTGGAGGAGAGGATTGAAAAAATAAATTCTGTCACCTCTCTGTTAGAACATGGGGAGACGCCGGAAGAATTGCTGCAGGCAGTGCTTTCCCACATAGAGTTTACGGTAAATGACAGGATTCCCGTGGAATTTCGATGTGACTGTTCCAGGGAGCGGATTGCAAAATCTCTTGCCACCCTGAATAAAAGAGATTTGGATGAGATGATTTCCAGCGGGGAAGGCATTGAAGTAAAATGCCAGTTTTGCAACACATCATATAACTTTGAAATAGAAGATTTAAAGGAGATTAGGAATTGATAGACGGGTATATAAAAGCAGCTGCCATAACTCCGGAAGTTTCCGTGGCAGATACAAAATTCAATGTGGAAAAAATCTGTGAAAAAATAAAAGAATGCGGGAGGGAAGGAGCAAAAATCATGGTGTTTCCCGAACTTTGCATTACAGGGTACTCCTGCGGGGATTTATTTTTCCAGGAACTTTTGTTAGATGAGGCCATGGAAGGGCTGTTTCGTATTGCAGATTTTACAAAAGATACGGACGGAATCGTCTTTGTGGGCCTTCCCTTATCCCACAACGGGAAACTTTATAATGTGGCGGCAGGCATAAGCCGGGGGAGTATCCTTGGTTTCGTGCCCAAAATCCACATTCCCAATTATAACGAATTTTATGAGGCAAGGTATTTTGTATCGGGAATTGAAGAAAGGGATGAAGTTGTTTTATTAAAAAATAATGAAGAGGTTCCCTTTGGATGCAGCTTAATATTTACAACAGAGGATATGAAAGGGCTTGCCATTGCAGTGGAAATCTGTGAGGATGTATGGTCGCCCAATCCTCCCAGTATCCGCCATGCCTTAGCCGGTGCCAACGTGATTGTCAATCTTTCTGCCAGCGATGAGATTACCGGCAAAGACGTGTACCGAAGGGATTTGGTAAACGGGCAGTCGGCAAGGCTGATTTGCGGCTACATTTATGCCAGCGCCGGAATCGACGAGTCCACCCAGGATTTGGTGTACTCCGGCCACAACCTGATTGCGGAAAACGGTATGCTGCTGGCGGAGTCCAAACGTTTTTCCAATGATACGGTTTATTCGGAACTGGATATTCAGAAATTGACGGAAGAGCGGAGGAGAAGAGGGGCGTTTTTCTGCCCGAAGGAAGAGGGCGGTATTTATACAAAGATAGGTTTTTCCCTGAAAAAAGAGGAGACATGCCTTACACGTTTTATCGACGGGGCGCCTTTTGTGCCCGGTGATAACAAAGAGCGGAAAAAAAGATGCGATGAGATTCTCTCTATTCAGAGCATGGGGCTTAGGAAAAGGCTTGCCCATACAAACAGCAAATGTGCCGTAGTGGGTATTTCCGGAGGACTGGATTCCACATTGGCGCTGCTTGTAACGGTTCGTGCATTTGACAGCCTTGGGCTCCCCCGCAAAGGAATTAAGGCTGTTACCATGCCGGGATTTGGCACTACGGACAGGACTTACCGGAATGCAGTTTCCATGATTGAATGTCTGGGGGCGGATTTTATGGAAATTCCCATCAGGGAGGCGGTAACTGTCCATTTTAAAGATATCGGCCATGATGAAAATGTGCATGATGTTACCTATGAAAATGCCCAGGCAAGGGAGAGAACCCAGATTTTAATGGATGTGGCAAACAAATACGGGGGCCTTGTAATCGGCACAGGGGATATGTCGGAACTTGCATTGGGCTGGGCAACTTACAACGGGGACCACATGTCCATGTATGGGGTAAATGCTTCCGTGCCGAAAACACTGGTACGCCATCTGGTCAGGTATTATGCGGATACCTGTGAGGATGAAAGGTTAAAAAATGTGCTTTTTGATGTGCTGGACACACCGGTGAGCCCGGAACTTCTTCCTCCTGCAAAAGGGGAAATTTCCCAGAAAACAGAGGATATTGTAGGGCCTTATGAGCTTCACGATTTTTTCCTTTACTATATGTTAAGATATGGCTATTCTCCCAAAAAAGTGTATCGTCTGGCGGCCTTGGCTTTTTCCGGAGTCTATGAAGATAAGGTGGTTTTAAAATGGCTTAAAAATTTTTATAAAAGATTCTTCGCGCAGCAGTTTAAGCGTTCCTGCCTGCCGGACGGGCCGAAGGTGGGCACTATTGCCCTTTCTCCCAGAGGAGATTTGCGGATGCCCTCGGATGCCAGTGCAAGAATATGGACGGATGAGTTAGAAGAGTTAGGAGGAAGTTATGCAGTACCGGAAAGACAGAAAAGGTAATGATATATCTGTACTTGGGTTTGGATGTATGCGTTTTACCAGGAAAGGAAACAATATTGATATTGACAAAGCAGAAAAGGAAGTTATGCTTGCCATGAAAGAAGGGGTCAATTATTTTGACACCGCATATGTTTATCCCGGAAGCGAGGCGGCATTAGGGGAAATTCTTCACAGGAACCATTGCAGGGACAAAGTCTATATTGCAACAAAACTGCCTCATTATCTTATTAAATCCATGGACGGGGTGGAGAAAATGTTTCAGGAGGAATTAAAACGCCTGAAAACAGATTACATTGACTACTATCTTATGCATATGCTTACGGATGTGGCCACATGGGAAAAATTAAAAAGGCAGGGGATTGCAGAGTGGATAGAGGGTAAAATGAAATCCGGCGCAATCCGCAATATCGGTTTTTCCTACCATGGCAATACAGCAATGTTTAGGCAGCTTGTGGATATTTATGATTGGGATTTCTGTCAGATTCAGTATAATTATATGGATGAAACTTCCCAGGCGGGAAGGGAAGGGCTTTTGTATGCCAACAAAAAGGGCCTGCCCGTGATTATTATGGAGCCCTTAAGGGGAGGGCGGCTGGTAAATCTTCTTCCCCAAAGTGCGAAAAAATTATTTGAAGAGGATCCCCTGGAGAGAACCCCTGCGGAACTGGCATTCCGCTGGCTTTTTAACCAGCCGGAAGTAACCTGTGTGCTTTCAGGCATGAATTCTATGGAAATGGTAATGGAAAATGTAAAAACGGCGGACAAAGCTGTTGTAGGGCATTTTTCACAGGAAGATGAAGAACTGGTGGAACAGGTAAAGGCCGAGATTAAAAAAACAATAAAGGTGGGCTGTACAGGATGCGGTTACTGTATGCCCTGCCCTATGGGAGTGGATATTCCCGTTACGTTCCGCTGTTACAATGAGATATATTCGGAAACAAAATTCGGCGCCAGAAAAGAGTATTTACAGTGTACCGCTTTCCGGCAGAACCAGAGCAGTGCATCCTTGTGTAAAGGCTGTGGGAAATGTGAACAGCACTGTCCCCAGCATATAGAAATCCGCAAAGAATTGAAAAATGCAGTAAGGGAGTTAGAGCCTGTGCCCTTTAAGGCAGCCAGAAAAATCATTAAATTATTAAAATTGTGGTAGAAACCGAATAAAATACCAAAAAATGGAAATCCTTTTGCTATCAACAAATTTGGCAGGAGGATTTTTATGAGTACATTAAAAAAGACAGTTGTTTACATAGCGCTTACGGCATTGCTGGTCAATATTGCTTACCAATACAGAACCAGCAGATTTCAGCAGGATATTTCCGGGGAAATTCTGCGTTTCCATGTTCTGGCAAACAGTGACAGCAGGGAAGACCAGTCCGTAAAGTTAAAAGTACGTGATGAGATTGGCATGTTTATGCAGGAAAAATTGCAGGGGACAGAGAATCTGCAGGAATGTATACAGATTGTCCGGGAAAACATACCCCAGATTACAAAGATAGGGGAAGAAGTGATTGCCAGGGAGGGTTATCATTATTCTGTCAGTGCCAGAATAGCTGAGACGGATTTTCCCAAAAAGCAGTATGGCAGCTTTACATTCCCGGCAGGAAATTATCTGTCCCTGGTGGTGACTTTAGGGGAGGGGAGAGGGCATAACTGGTGGTGTGTAATGTATCCTAACATGTGTTTTTCAGGCAGCGTCTATGAGGTGGTTGACGAAGACACAAAAGAAAAACTAAAAGATGTTTTAACGAAAGAGGAATATCAGGAACTTATGGCGGAAAGCCAGGTTGAAGTAAAATTTAAATACTGGGAGAAATTGAAAGAATTGCCGGAAGCTATTGAAAAATTTTCTTTTAACCATTAAAATGTTTTAAGATAAAAGATGCAAAGGGGAATCGTTATGACAAAAGATGTATTAGTGACTATCAGCGGATTACAGGTAGTGGCACAGGAATCGGGAATTGAGCCGGTGGAATTTATGACAGCCGGAGATTATTTTAAGAAAGACGACAAACATTATGTGATATATGATGAAATTATGGAAGGCTTTGAGGGGAGTACGAAGAATATTATAAAAATTAAGGATGACTGTGTGGATATCACGAAAAAAGGAGTTGCCAATATCCATATGGTTTTTGAGAAGAACAAGAAAAATCTGACCTGCTATGAAACTCCTTTTGGCAACCTTATGGTGGGAATCAATGCAAAGTCCATTCAATTGGAAGAAAAGGAAGATGATATTTTCCTGGATTTGGAGTATTCCCTGGAAATCAATTACCAGCATATGGCAGACTGTACCATTAAAATGGAGATACAGTCTAAAGACAGCGGAGGATTCCACATTTGCTCTTAAAACCGGTCAGGGGAGATTAACTGCATTTGTGCATATAATAAAAAAGCTGCCTTAGGCAGCTTTTATTTCTTTTTCTTATTTTTTTCTTTCCCGGCTTTTTCTTTTTCCAGCTCTGCGCTTGTCTCTTCATATTTCCTGCGCAGTTTGTCCCGGAGCCTTACTTTCTTGGGTTTGCCTGTTGTGGCAATGGGGCCGTGCAGCCCTTTTACTGCGGTTATGTAAAGGCCGCTGACGGTAGCTTTCACTTCCTTTTTTACGGGAATGGAATCGAAAATGGATGCCTCACAGATAAAACTCATAATTTTGGGGCCTACCTTGCCTTTTACAATGGGCAGTTTGGAACGGCGCATCATTTTGGGCATCTGGGATACTACGGCGGCGGGAAAACCGGCTTCGGTAATCCGCATTTTCTTTTTATCAATAATTAACATGGAAACAGTCTGAGCAGCAGCCGCAATCTGTTCGTCCTGCTCTGCCTTCTTTTTTTCTGCTTTTTTACCCAGAAAATATAATACGATAAGTGCAATTAGTAAAACGGCGGCAATAACCAGCAATACAATTGTAACAGTTGACACAGTAAAATCCTCCCTTGTTTTTAAATTCGCAAGTAATTGGCTGTCCCAAACAGCCACAGCAATTGTAACATTGATTGGAAGAAAATGCAAGCAGCTAAACATGCCAGCCTGCCGCTCAGTAAATGAGCGGTTATGCTATCTTGTTTTTAAGTTCTGTAATTTCTTTTTCAAGAGTTTGGACTTTTTCAACAAGATAATTTACTTTTACTTCATATGCTAAATTTTTATCAGCTACCGGAATAGCCTGATTTAATTTCTTTGTAAGTTCAATAAAGTTTTCGGCTATCAATTGAATGTTTTTATCAGTGCCGTTTTCAAGATGGAGTTCAATATTTGTTGTCCGTCGTGTTAACTCTTGCATTTCATTTTTAAATAGATCGAGTTTAGATAGAATCAGGTCAAGTTTTTCACTGTCTGTCATATTATCACCATCCTTTTTGCGGTTATCGGATTATAAAGTAAATATAGTATATCACAAACCAGGTGTAAAGTCTATATTACCTGCACCAGGTCAAGGTTTTTATCTAAAAGAAGCACATCCCCTTCCCTGCCCGGTGAGAGGTTTCCCACTGAGGAGGAGCCGATGCTTCTTGCCGGGTTTATGGTGGCTGCTTTAACGGCGGATTCTAAGGGAATCCCAAAGGAAACTGCATTTTTCATGCACTCCATAAGATTTGTGACGGAGCCTGCCAGCGTGCCGTCTTTTAAAACCGCCCTGTTTCCTTTTTTCAATACGGGCTGCCCTCCCAGTTCGTAAGTGCCGTCCTCCATTCCTGTGGCGCGCATGGCATCGCTGATTAAGACAATTCTGTCATCTCCGAAAACAGAAAAAGCCATGCGGATTACGGAAGGGGAAACATGGAGGCCGTCGCAGATAAGTTCCGCCATAACATGAGGGCTGTCGGCGGCAGCGCCTATGATACCGGGCTCTCTGTGGTTTAGAGGGGGCATGGCGTTAAATAAATGGGTGACATGGTTTGCCCCCGCTTTATATGCCAGGCAGGCAGTATCATAATCGGCGGCAGAGTGTCCTAAGGAAACGGAAAGTTTATCTGAAAAAGTGCGGATAAATTCCATTGCCTGGGGAAGTTCCGGGGCTATGGTTACAATCCGTATCTTATTGCCGCAGGATTCATTTAAACGTTTAAAAATGTCTATATCAGGGGAGAGAATATAGTCCTCTTTCTGCGCCCCCTTTTTTTGGGGGGAGATAAAGGGCCCCTCCATGTGAATGCCTGCAAGGGAGGCATAGTCTGATGTTTCCGGCACGTCTGAAACGGTTTGAAAAATTTTTTCCAGTTTTTCTATGGGAAGGGTCATGGAGGCAGGGCAGAAGGTGGTAATTCCCCGGGATTTCAGGTAAGCTGCTATTTTACACAGCCCTTCCCCATCCTGGTCGCATAAATCCCAGCCCAGGGCACCGTGGATGTGCACATCCACAAGGCCCGGAATGACATAAAGGCCTTCCGCATTTATAACGTGAGAATCTCCTTCCACAGGTTCTTCTGTTATTTTATGGGCGGAATTAATAAATAGATTTCTCTTTTGGAATTTTCCTGTTTCTTCAAATACCAATCCGTTTTTTATTATCATGGAAGCGCCTCCCTGTATTTATAGGTTTTGTTTCGGCAGAAGGGACAATGCCTCTTTATCTCCCACAACATACACATTAGGGTGAAGCTGCAGGATAGAGGCGGGAACCGCCGGGGTAATTGGGCCGCAGACCGCCTTGTACACCGCCTGGGCTTTGGAACTGCCGGAAGCGATTAGAAGAATATTTTTTGCTTCCATAATATTTTTTATTCCTGTGGTGTAGGCATATCTGGGAACTTCGCTGATGTTCTTAAAAAAACGGGAGTTGGCCTTTATGGTTTCTTCTGCCAGTTCCACACAGTGGGTCTCCTTCTCAAAGGCGGGACCCGGTTCATTAAAACCGATATGGCCGTTGCCCCCGATGCCGAGAAGCTGCATGTCAATGCCTCCTAAGGACTTTATGACATTGTTGTAACGGTCACACTCATATTCCATATTTTCTTCCAAACCGTTGGGAATATGTGTATTTTCTTTCCTGATATTGATGTGGGAAAAGAAATTTTTGTTCATAAAATAAGCGTAGCTTTGTTCATTGTCTTTGGAAAGCCCCATGTATTCATCTAAGTTTACGGTATGTATCTGTGAAAAATCCAGCTCCCTTTCCTGATATTTTTTAATCAGATGACTGTAAGTGCCTAAAGGTGTGGAGCCTGTGGCAAGGCCCAAAACGGCCCGGGGATTTAGTATTACCTGGGAAGCAATGATGCCTGCGGCTTTGCGGCTCATTTCTTCATAATTTTCCGTAGCGTATATCTGCATATCGTTTTCCTTTCTCTGATGAATTGCTGCAACTGTTCAGTACCACAGATACATGAATTATAAACCGGATTGAAAGAAAAATCCATAGAAAATGAAGCGGAAATGGACTTTTATTTTTCACAAATATGTGGTATGGTTATTTTTGTTATTATTTTTTATAATAGAATGCAAAATATGGATTATGAAAGAAGAGGAAATAAAATGAAGAAAAAAATTGTATTGTCTATGTTATTGCTGTGTCTGGCATGTGCTTCTGCGGGGTGCGGCGGTAAATCAGATAAATCTGCGGCAGACTTAAAAAGCACAGATATTGAGTATGATGTGGATGATTTTGTGACGCTGGGGGATTATATGGATGTGGAAGTCACATTAAATGAAGAAGATTACCAGATTACGGATGAAAACCTTTCACAGTATGCAGAAGGGATAATTTCCTACTTCAAAGTTTATACGAAAGATGACAGCAAGACCGAGGTAGGGGAAAATGATGTTATAGATGTGGATTATGTGGGGAAAAAGGACGGAGAGGCTTTTGATGGGGGAAGTGCAAAGAATCAGATTATTGATGTGGCAAACAACTGCGATCCCACTACAAACAAAGGTTTTATAGATGGATTTACCTCCGGCCTGGCAGGGGCAAAAGTGGGAGATGTGGTAGACTGCAAGGTGACATTTCCAGAGAATTACCAGCCAGAAAATCTGGCAGGGCAGGAAGTGACATTTACGTTTACCATTAATTCCGTACAGCGGCCCGCCAAATTGGAGGATTTAAATGATGATTTGGCAAAAAAGTATTTTAAAGTGAATACAAAAGAAGAATTTATGAAACAGGCAAGGACGATGTTGGAAGCTCAGATGGAAATGAACAGGCAGTCGGATATCCGTGTGGAAGTGATTGATAAAGTGACGGAAAAATGTGATGTGAAAGAACTGCCCCAGGGCTTGCTGGAGGCAAGGGTGGATGAGTTTATAGAAGGGGTTGAAAAAAAGTATTGTTCCGACGGAACCAGCATGGAGGAATATGTAAAAAATAATTATGGCTCCACTTTGGAAGAATATGAAAAGGATATTACCTCCACAATGGAAGAAAACATAAAAGAGGAGATGGTATTTGAGGCCATTGCAAAAAAAGAGGATATGGAATTTGATGAAGAGGGGTATAAAAATTTTATATCCAATCTGGTGCAAAACAGGGGATATGACAGCGAAGACAGCTTATATGAATCATACGGGCCGGATAAGGAAGCGGGAAAAGCCTATATGGAAAAAATTTATTTACAGCAGAAGGCGTGTCAGAAGATTGTGGAGAATACAAAAGTAAATTATAAAGAAAAGGAGAACAGTTAATATGGAGCTGGTAAACATCCGGGATTTATACCGGAAAAAGGAAGAGTATCTTAATAAGGACATTACCGTGGGAGGCTGGGTGAGAAGCATCCGCAGTTCCAAGGCATTTGGGTTTATTGTGGTAAATGACGGCACATTTTTTGAACCTTTGCAGGTGGTTTATCATGATAAGCTTTCCAATTTTGCAGCGGTGGAAAAATTGAACGTGGGGGCAGCCATTATTGTTACAGGAAAGCTTGTGGAAACGCCCCAGGCAAAGCAGCCTTTTGAAATCCAGGCGGAAGAAATCACCATTGAGGGGGAGAGCGCCCCGGATTATCCCCTGCAGAAAAAACGCCACAGTTTTGAGTATTTAAGAAGCATTTCCCACTTACGGCCCAGGACAAACACCTTTGAGGCGGTGTTCCGTGTCCGGTCATTAATCGCCTATGCCATTCATAAGTTTTTCCAGGAGCGGGATTTTGTGTATGTGCATACGCCCCTTATTACAGGAAGCGACTGTGAAGGTGCAGGGGAAATGTTCCAGGTTACCACATTGGATTTAAATAACATTCCCAGAAATAAGGACGGCAGTGTGGATTTTTCCCGGGATTTCTTTGGAAAACCTACAAACCTTACAGTCAGCGGCCAGCTAAACGGCGAGACATATGCCATGGCATTTAAAAATATTTATACTTTTGGCCCCACATTCCGGGCAGAAAATTCCAATACGACAAGACATGCGGCGGAATTTTGGATGATTGAGCCGGAGATTGCCTTTGCAGATTTAAATGATGACATGATTTTAGCGGAGAGCATGTTAAAATATATTATCAATTATATGTTGGAACATGCCCCGGAAGAAATGCAGTTCTTCAATAATTTTGTGGATAAAGGACTGATTGAGCGGTTAAAACATGTGGCTGAGTCAGAATTTGCAAGGGTGACTTATACAGAAGCCATTGAAATTTTAGAGAAAAATAATGACAATTTTGAGTATAAGGTTTCCTGGGGAGCGGATTTGCAGACGGAGCATGAGCGTTACCTTACGGAGGAGGTATATAAGCGTCCGGTATTTGTCACGGATTATCCGAAAGAAATAAAGGCATTTTATATGAAGCAGAATGACGACGGCAAAACGGTGGCAGCAGTGGACTGCCTGGTTCCCGCTATCGGTGAGATTATCGGGGGAAGCCAGAGGGAGGATGATTACGACAAGCTGGCGGCAAGGATGGATGAGCTTGGCTTAAATAAAGAGGATTACGGTTTTTATCTGGATTTGAGGAAATACGGGTCAGCAAGACATGCCGGGTTTGGCCTGGGATTTGAGCGCTGCGTCATGTATTTAACGGGAATGTCCAATATCCGGGATGTGGTGCCTTTCCCGAGAACAGTAAAAAACTGTGAACTGTAAATTGAATTGCTTTAGTTGACAATGGAAAGAGAGGGAAAAGTTATGATTTTTACATTGGAAAATGAAAAACTTACCGTAGGCATTGAAAGTTTCGGGGCGGAATTAAAGTCTGTGAAGTCAAAAGAATCAGGCAGGGAATACATGTGGTGTGCAGATGAAAAATACTGGAAGCGCACATCCCCCATTTTATTTCCTCTGGTAGGCTCCTTAAAAAATCAGTCCTATTCCTATGAGGGAAAGGTGTATTCCATGTCCCAGCACGGATTTGCAAGGGATATGGAATTTACCCTGGTTTCCAGGACAGATAACAGTATTTTGATGGAATTAAAGGCCGATGCCGATACTTTAAAGGTATATCCTTTTGATTTCTGCCTTCAAATCGGTTATGAACTGACGGAAAACAGAATAAAAGTGTTTTGGAAGGTGGTAAATCCAGATGAAACAGATACCATGTATTTTGCCATTGGCGCCCACCCTGCCTTTAACTGCCCGGTGGACGGAGAGGAAAGCAGGGCCGGTTACAGCATGAAATTAAATGCTAAGAGCGGCGTGACATATGCAGGAATTAACAGGGAAGGCCTTATGGAAAATGACAAGCAGGTATTGGAGCTGCAGCAGGGCGAGGCGGTTTTTACGGAGGATTTCTTTGATGAAGGGGTGTATATCATTGAGGATTACCAGGCAAGTGAGGTTTCTTTGCTGGACAGGGGCGGAGACCCTTATGTGACGGTGGAGTTTGATGCTCCCCTGTTTGGCGTCTGGTCTCCGGAAAAAAAGAACGCTCCTTTTGTCTGTATTGAGCCCTGGTACGGCAGGTGTGACAGGGAGACTTTTGACGGAGATTTGGACGAAAGGGAATGGGAGCAGGAATTAGGGCCTTTGGGCGTTTTTGAAGCAGATTACACCATTACTTTTTCTTAAAGAGATGAAATAAGTCATACCCCTTTGCTTTACATCATAAGATGTGGCAAGGGGGTAGTTTTTATGGAAAAACAAAAAAATCTTATAGGAAATTTTTTAAAAGTCCTGTTTATCATGTATGTAGTGACTTTTGTGCTGCTTTTGCTTCTGGCTTTTGTCCTGTTTAAAGTGGAAATTTCGGAAGCAGTATTTTTTGTGTGGTTAATTGCGGTTTATGTTATCAGCGGATTTACCGGCGGCTTTCTTATTGGGAAACGGGCAAAAAGCAGAAAGTTTTTGTGGGGGCTTTTGATAGGCGCCGTGTATTTTGCCATTCTTTTTGGAGTTTCTTTAGTTTTGCATAAGGGGATGCCGGATGATATGATGCATCTTCTCACCACTGCTGCACTGTGCCTTGCTTCCGGGACAGTGGGGGGAATGTTGTCCTGACGGTGTTTGGTAAGATTAAAAAGGAGAAGTGCTTAGCACTTCTCCGGTTCCGGGTATTCCACTCCAAATGTTTCAACAGTAACAGTCTTCATAGTCTGATTTTCATAGGGCCTGTCGTCCGGGGCGGTGGAAGTTTCCGCAATCTTATTTACCACATCCATTCCTTCCGTTACTTTTCCGAAAGCGGCATAAGAGCCGTCTAAATGGGGAGCATCTTTGTGCATAATAAAAAACTGGCTTCCGGCGGAATCCGGCATCATGGAGCGTGCCATGGACAATACACCGGCGGAATGTTTCAGATTATTTTCAAATCCGTTTTCTGCAAATTCTCCTTTAATTCCGTATCCGGGGCCGCCCATGCCTGTGCCTTCCGGGTCACCTCCCTGAATCATAAAGCCATTGATAACCCGGTGAAAAATCAGCCCGTCATAAAAATTTTTCTGAATCAGACTGATAAAATTATTTACCGTATTGGGGGCGATTTCCGGAAAAAGTTCAGCTTTTATTATATCCCCGTTTTCCATTTCAAATGTTACAACTGGATTCTGTGACATATTTTCCTCCTTATATAAAATAATATTTAGCTGCTTTTGCAGGTAAATGAACAACGCATCTGTATTATATCATAGTCAGAAAAAAGGGACAAGGTACAAAACTTATGGGTAAACAGCAACATTCAGTGAAGAATAGAAATGACATCTAATGGCTGATGTGATAAAATGTTCATGGATAATCAAAAGACGGCTTTCAGTTGATTTATACTCCAGAGCATACACATTTGCCAAATGATTTGCTGTTTTTTTGGAAACAGAGAATACATTCTGGCAAATCATTTGGCTCACGGGTATAAGAGCAAAGACCGAGGGGTGAGATTGTTATGAAAACTTTGATATTAAATGGTTCTCCAAGAATAAACGGTGATATGAACAGCCTTATTAAGAAAATCACCGCAAAAAAGATAGATGAGTATAAAGTTGTTAATGCTTACAGATGCAATATTTCGCCCTGCCTTGACTGCAGATATTGCTGGGAAAATGGCGGCTGTTCAATAAATGATGAATACTCACTTATGGGATTAGATAGAATATATGATTTTTTTGTAAATAGGGAATAAACCAAGTTCTTTTTTACAGAGTAGATACAATCAAGAAGAGTCAGCTTACGAAAATGTGGAGGAATAACTGAAATGACAGAGGTTAAATTTTATGAGAGCATAGAGGATAAACTGCTTAGGTTTGCTGTGATTATATCCAAAACACAAAATAAATACGTCTTCTGCAAACATAAAGATAGAGATACATGGGAAATCCCCGGAGGTCATAGGGAACAAGGGGAAAATATTATGGATACGGCAAAGCGGGAACTGTATGAAGAAACTGGCGCTCTGGAATTTGAAATAAAGCCTGTTTGTGTATATTCTGTTATAAAGCCGGATAATTTTGATGGCGAGGAATCATTTGGTATGTTGTTTTTTGCCGATATCCAATGTTTTGAAACAGAATTACACAGTGAAATCGAGAAAATTGCAATAATGGATGAATTTCCAGAAAGATGGACGTATCCCGATATTCAGCCGTATTTGATAAACGAGGCAACAAGGTTGGGCTATTTATAAAATGAATGGAATCTTCTTATGGGAAAACTAAATGCTGACGGAACGGAAATACAGGTCTTACAGGTCGAAGAAGGTGATTACATCTCATTACCTTTGGGTTTGAATAGTCGGAGCTAAACCGCAAAGCCCGTATGTTCCTAAAAGCTGCTGCAGATAGGGAACAGAAAATTATCCATGAGTATGTCCTGGAGAAGCATAGATGAAAGAAATAATTGCATATGAAATGATATACAATAAAGTATTGAAGTATAAGAATGACATAATATGTGTTCCTTTTCAAAAAGAATATTGGAATGAATATATGAAAATATATAATGAATGTTTTTATAAAATGAGAAAAGCGTTAGAAGTTGAGCCAATAAATTTTTATTGTGATTATTCTCAAATCAAAGATAAAATAAATGATATTTTCCTTTATTTGCAAAATGGAGTAATAATAGGTGCTGTTTCTTGCTATGAAAATGAGTTAGACGATTTAATTGTTGAGAAATCGTTTCGAGGACAAGGCATAGGACAAAAATTGTTATTCTGGGGAATGAATCATATAAAAGAACAAGGCTATGAAGAAATTATTTTGCATGTAGCTGAATGGAATCAAAATGCAGTGAAATTGTATTTGAAAAATGGATTTAGTATTAGGAAAAGAGAGAGGGTGTGTTAAAGAAATTTGCTATAATAAATGCGTGGCAACATTTTGGCAACAGAAAATCAGCAAGCAGTCACTTGGCTCGTTGCTCGCGGGAATAAATGATGAACACACACTTATGGGATTAGATAGAATATATGATTTTTTTGTAAATAGGGAATAAACCAAGTTCTTTTTTACAGAGTAGATACAATCAAGAAGAGCCAGCTTACGAAAATGGAGCAAAATGCGTATTTTATGTGTTATTAGAAATTCTATTTAGGAATATGGGCAGGTTCATTGCACTGAAATTCGATTTGGCTTTGGAAAAAGCCGAATTACAGCCGGAATCGTTAAGTTGTATGAAAACTTAAATAATGCCAAAACTATTACTACAACAGAAGGTGGTTGTTTATTATGAATATAAAAGATTTAATTGGTGAAGCAACTGAATATGACAAGAAACTTGTACTGGAAGAAAAGAAACCCAAAAGCTGGTGTAAAAGTGTAAGTGCGTTCGCAAATACATTTGGCGGGGCTTTGATTTTTGGTATTTCAAATTGAAAAAATATTGGTTATATTAGATGTATATAAAGGTGGCGAGACACCTTATTACTATTCGGGAGATGGTGTATTAGAAGCCTTTATACGTGTTGGAAATGAAAGTGTAAAGGCTGCTGCAACAGAATTGAAACGTCTTGTTCTCAGAGGAAAGAATACTTCCTACGATTCGCAGAATTCTACATATAAGGTGGAGGATTTTGCTTTTTCGAAGCTTAAGGAAAGGTATAAGAAATGGACGGGGAATCGTTTGGATGATAAAGAATTGATTTCCTTTGGTCTGGTAAATGAAAAGGGAGAATTAACAAATGCCGGGGCACTACTTGCCGATGAAAGTCCCATTCTTTGCTCCAGATTATTCTGTACAAGGTGGAATGGGATAAATAAAAGTGGTGGCGTAGTGGATGCATTGGATGATGCGGAATATTCAGGGAGTGTTATTTCTTTGATTGAAAATGGAGAAGCATTTATCAAACGAAATTGTAAAATGAAATGGCGCAAGA
>CANRJF010000081.1 GCA_947630855.1 uncultured Lachnospiraceae bacterium | reverse complement strand
ATTCCGGCGGTAATCTATGCAGACAGTACATTTAGTCCATTGAAACTGAATATACAGGGAACAAATACCATAACGGCCAGCGGAAGCAGTAGCGAGGTTAGCGGAATCTTTGCCATGGATTCGATGGAATTTTCAGGGGATGGTTCTTTGACGGTAACTGCTGTAAATAAGGGTACGTATGCAAAGGGGTACGCTGTTTATTCGTATGGCGATAATGTAACAATAACAGGAGGAACCTATTCTTTTACGGGAACAGGGGGAACAGTTGGCCAGGGTTATGGTATGTATGTAGGAAACAATGGGGGCACAGTTTATGTAAATGGCGGCACGCTTACTGCAAAAGGAGCGGCGAGACTTTATTATGAGTTTGCCATAGGAGGAAAACTTGATGTCAGCGGGTATGACGGCTGCGAGGTTATCGTAAGCATGAACGCTTCCGGTACGCCGGAAGCAGACTACGATCCGACGTTTCTTTATCCTTATATTAAAGTCATGCCGCGGATAGAGCCGGAATATAATGCAAACGGCTTTTCCACGGATGGAAGACATTACCAGCCGGCGGTGAAGGCTGACGGTTACTATGAACTTACAAATGCAGGGAATTTGTACTGGTTTGCGGAATTGATGAAGTCTGATAAGGCGAGCGGCTATGAAAACGTGCGGTTAACGGAGGATATTACGATTCCTGCCGGAATGAACTGGAAGCCGATTAGTATAGGACAGTGGAATATGCCGTATCAGGGCACGTTTGACGGAAACGGGAAAAGCATTTCTAACCTGAGCGTGTTTCGGGATGAGACTGACATTTATGATACAAGCGGAAGCGCCGGTTTGTTTAACACGATAGGAGTCGATGGGGTTGTGAAAAATCTCACCATGCGCAATACCAGTATTAAGCCCACGGTCTCAGCCGGGGCAATCTGCGGAACTAATTATGGAACAATTGAAAACTGTTGTAATTTTGGCGGGGAGATTTGTGTTTCGACGAGTTATGCAGGTGGTATTGCCGGACTCAATGATGGGAGAATCGTTCGCTGCTTTAATACCGGTACGGTTTATGCGCAGGATGAAAACCTTGGAGATTGTGCGGGTGGAATATGTGGTTATGCGTCAGACTGCGCTGTCATAGAAAACTGCTACAATACCGGCGCGATAGGAGCCGCGAATGTCTTAAGAGCAGGCGGAGTTATCGGGGGGTATAGAACAGGCACGAAGATTACCGGCTGTTATAATATAGGAACTGTGACAGCTAGGGATGCCACAACATCCCAGGGCATTGGATGTTATGTGGATGGTTCACAGCCATCTGCGGAAGATGTGAAAAATAATTATTATCTTGCCGAAACGGAATCAGATGATGGGGGAAAGATGACGGAGCAGTTTGCATCCGGCAAGGTGGCATGGCTGCTCAATGAAGGAAATACCGACGGTACGCAGGCATATTATCAGACCTGCGGCAAAGGGACACCGGCCTTTACAGGACAGACGGTATATCGGGTAATGAGTTATCGGTGCCCAGGAGATACCGTTGGAAAAGAAGCCTACAACAATACAGATGGGAATGTCATAGGAGAACACAGCTATGGAGCATGGACGGTGACAAAGGAGGCAACGGAGGACGAGACGGGGTTAAAAGAAAGAAGCTGTATTATTTGTCGCGACAAACAGACGGAGATTATCCCGAAAACAGGAGGCATGGAACCGCCGGATTCCGGTCAGACAGGAGGGGATAACAGCCCGTCAGCGGACGATAATTCTCTGGCAGATGATACCTCGCCCGCAGACAAAACGAAGCCGGACGGCACAACCCCGGACAGCACAACCCCGGACGGCACAACTTCGGATGGCACAACCCCGGATGGCACAAATCCGGGCGCTGAGAATCCGGACGGCACGGAAGCAGGCGAAAAGAATCCGGGCGGCACGGAAGCAGACGAAAAGAATCCGGGCGGAACAGACGCAGACGAAAAGAAGCCGGGTGAAACAGACGCAGACCAGACGAAACCGGGAGGGAAACTCCCGCACAAAGAAGTACCGGATGGGAAAACCCCGGGCGGCAGCGACTTCCCGGACGGCGTGAAGCTGCCGGACGACACGAATCTTACAGCCGTGATCGTACCTGTGACCATAGAGGACAGCAGAATTGTTATCACGCCCAGTGCAACAGAGGCAGCGACAGGAAACGTGGGCGGCATGGAGGCTGACGGAGCTATTCTGCAGATGGGAAGCGGCGAGGTTATCGTCACTGTAATCTGCGAGGACAAAGAGTATACCGCCGGAGTGCAGGATACCATCGCGGTAGCAAACGCGGTGCTGACACCGGAGCAGATCGAACTTGTGGGCGGAGGCGGAACCATAGAAATCCTAATCGACGTAAAGGATATCACGGACAGTATTCCGCTTAAGGATAAGGATATTATCGGGGAGGGTATCGAAGCGGGAAGGAAGGACCAACCGGAACTGACCCTTGGCATGTACATCGACATCTCCATGTTCATCAAGGTCGGTACGGACGACTGGAATGCCATTACAAGGACAGAAGAACAGATTGACGTAGTGATCGGTATACCGGAGACGCTTAAGGCGGACGGCAGGGAGTTTACCATTATCCGCTCCCACGACGGTACATACGCCCTCCTGCCGGATACGGATGACAACCCGGATACCATAACTGTCAGCACGAATCTTTTCTCCGCTTATGCGATTGCATACGAGCAGACGGATGGAAACGCCAGGTGCGGGCTGTGCCATATCTGCCCTACCTTCCTCGGTATCTGTTGCTTTATCTGGATAGCAGTTATTGTTGCGGTATTCCTGATTATCTGGATTTTGATGCGTAGGAAGAAAGAAGAGAAAGAGAAGGAAAAAGTGAAATAGCAGAAGCTTTCTCTAAAATAAAAAAAATTTCGTTACCTTTCAGATAGTTTTTGTTCCCTTTTGGAGAAATATGCAAAGTAATTGCCGATATAAAAAGTGAAAATTGTGCAGAAAATTTTATCAGGAAGGAATAGGCGGGGAAAATGATAAAGGCAGTAATTTCCGTGAAAGGAGGTGTTGGTTATGGGTATTGCTGACAAGGGAACTTAAGCGATATGTTTTTGCTAACATACTGCCCGGACTTATAGCAAGGGGGCAGAGGCGGTTCTGACCGACAGAGGAGCCGTCATATTACAGAATCTAACAACGATGGAGGATTTGAAAATGAGCGTTAGTGGAATTGGGGCAGCAGGTTATCCGGCAGCAAAATGCGCCACGAAAAAAACACAGCAGAATGCAGCCGGAAAGAGCTTTACAGAGCAGGTAAATAATATGGCGGGTACGCTAAAAGTCTATAATATTTTTACAGATGAAGATATGCTGTGGACTGGCGGGAACGGCATGGGGCTGTCTTATTATCTCAAGTATGCGGAAGATTCAACAGAGGATGATCCGACTGTAATTGCAAAGGGCGTTGATGAGAATGGGGATGAATTTGAGAAGACCATACATATCAACAAAATCAATCCAAAGTGCGCAACTGTTGTGGAAATGAGGGCTTTGGAAGCACATACAGGTGTAAAAAAGCTGGAAGGCTTTACTTCCCTTCCGCTGGAAACAGGGTGCATGGGATTAAATGACAGGGCAGATTTCATGGATATGTTCCAGAAGCAGATCGGCGACATGAAGCTGTTGCTCCAGAAAAAGGCGGCGGCATATTACCAGTACAGTATGCAGGCATATTGGGATTTTATGAATAAGAAATAAAGCCCATGGCTGTGTATCCCTAATAAGCAACAGTCGGACAAGGGCATGGCAGGCTTCCCTGGCAGATCGGGGAGCAGTGCGGCCTATGAGCCGTAATATTGAAAATAACGGAGGATTTAAAATGAGCGTTAGTGGAATTGGAGCGGCAAAATATCCAATAGCAGGGTATGAAACAAGAAAGGTGCAGAGGAATATGCCGGGAAACAACATGGTTCAGACAACACAGATGTCCAGTGGCACGTTTAAATTACATATTTCAAATGATGAGGACGGAAAGGCAATCGGCTCAATGTGCGGGGCTGATTACTCCCTTACGGTCTACCAGCCAAAAGATTTTGACCCTGCAAATCCGGTATATAAAGTGAAGGTGTGGGATAAAAGCGGAAATGTTACAGAACGCATGGTGGATGTTTCAAAAGTTGATACAAAGGGCAGTGACTATATTGATATGTTTGCGTATTCCAGCCATTTATCAGCAAGCGGGGAATGTCCGGGCGCACAATCCGCTTTTATAAGGTCAGGAGCAAACCAGCACGGTTTTGACAATAAAACCCATGATGATTTGTTTGAAATGACAGACTGGCTCAGCGTATTGAAAGATGCCATGCAGACACAGTATAGTGCCGGAAATTTTAAAGGATATTTGGACTTTAAGCAGTTCTGGGATTTCCTGGAAAAATAAGATGCCCGGACTTATAGCAAGGGGGCAGGGGCGGTTCTGACCGACAGAAGGACTGCCGTTAAAGATATTTAAAAAGTATGGAGGATTTAAAAATGAGTGTCAGTGGAATAGGAACAGCAGGTTATCCGTCATGGCATGAAACAAAAAGGACGGGAAGTACGAAGTCAGATTTTGGTGCGAATGTGAAAGCGGCAGGCGCAGGAAACATCATTCATATCGACCCGGACGCATTATTTTCTATCCATCATGTGGAGACTGGGGAAAGCGCAAATGTATACAGGGCAGATGATTATTCAGAAGATAATCCGGTGTACCTTGTGAAAGGAATTGACAAAAACGGAAAGAAATATGAGCAGACAGTAGATGTTGGCAAGGTAAATCCCAATAACTGTTCTTATACAGAAATGCTTGCGTTAAATGCACATACCGGAAATAAATCGGACAGCAATTTCCTTACCATGTCCATATTAAAGGACAAATCAAACAGTGCATCCTATCATGAAAAGGCCGATTATAACGAAAAAGCCTTTGAAATGGTTGGTCCCAATGCGCCGCAGAATGTAAAAGATGCATGGATTAAAGCAGCTAAAGAGGTAAATGCAAACGGCATGGGCATAGGGGAAAACGGTATGATGTCCCATATATCCCAGATGATGGTGCAGAGAGTTACAAAAATGCTTAAGGGAGAGAATACGCCGGATATTTTAGGAAAAACAGTGGAGTCCGCAATCTGGGCAACGAAACAGGCGTTGTACGATTTGGAGCATCCATTAGCAAATACGCCCAAAAGCATAGAGGTTCAGCAGGCCCGCATCAAAGAAAGGGAATTTTATATTGCCTTTTTAGAAAAGTTGGAGCAATTATAGAAAACGGAAGGAAGTAAAGCCCGGCTGTAAATCACCAAAAAGCCGCAGGCGGGCAGGCTTCCCCTGTTCCCGGCAGATTATGGAATCGGGGGCAGGGGGCGGCTCTGCTTTGGTCATTGCCTGTGGGTTTAAGCAGGAACACCATAATAATGCAAAATGGCATGAGCAACATATTCAGAACAGCCCGTTCCGTATTGGCTATCAGTTATTTCTGCCAGTTTTTCTTTTTGCAAATATTCTTTTGCTAAATCAAGTAAAATATTTCTTGCATTATCAAGTGCAAACATTGCTTTGTAATTATCAGCAAGCATTTCAACAGCGGAATGTGCCATATCCATATTGTCAGCTTCTTTTGCAGCCATAAATTGTTTATAGATTTTGGTATTTTTATCTTGTTCCTGTTTTATTTCTTCCGTATTTCCGGTTGACTGCATAACGGCTTCCATGGCTTTTTCTTTGCTGCCATACCATTTCAATAAATCTGCCATAGCCTGTTCATTTGTAAAACCGGAAGATAAATATTTCCGGTATTTTTCCACGCTCCCGAATTTCTGCACTTGTTCATTAAAGCTTTTTTCAGGCATACATTCTAAAGTATGCTCTACTATTTTCTGGATGTCTTCATTGCTAAAGGGTTCAAAATTCATAGTATTAATTCCTTTCATTACATCTGATATTAACTCAATAATTCCATTTAATCTGTTTCTTTTTTGTTCAAGTAAGGATTTTTGAGCTGCTAAAGCCTGTTCTTTATCATAATTAGGGTTATCCATGATTTTTTTAATATAATTCAATGGGATTTCTAATTCTCTAAAGAACATAATTTCCTGTAATTTCGCTATTGCTTTGTTGTCATATAAGCGGTAACCAGAATTTGTTAATTTTGTTGGTTTCAACAGACCTATTTTGTCATAATATCTTAACGTCCTTATACTTACTCCGGTTATCTTTGATACTTCTTTTACAGTTTTCATTGCTTCCTCCTTTCGGTTCAATCATAAACCCTAACGTCGGTGGAGAGTCAATACAAAAATAAAAAATAGCAGAATTTTCTATCCAATACAAGTAGATTTTAGGTGGATTGAAAAATTGAAAAACACCGGGAAGCTGCATAAACGTTATGTTTTTGCATGCTCTCGGCGTTTCATTTTATTCCCGCGGGCAACGAGCCAAGTGACTGCTTGCAGTGGGGTCTTTGATTATCTGGTATTGGTATATTGATAAAACTGTGTATGCAATTGTCTCATTTCATCAGGGGCATTTATAGAATGCTGATACATAAATACATTTCCAAAATTGCTTTTGAAAATTATGGTAAGTCCTTTTTTTAGCATGAAAATAGGCAAATAGCGGAAGATATTCATTTTTTTTGGTGAAAGTGTTATTCCCAAATCATAAAGTAAATTAAAATTTCTTTTTATTCGCTTTGCAGTTTTAGTCATTATTTCATATTCCCGCCATACCTCTTTTGGATTTTGAGCTTCATAATAAGCATCTGCAATCGGTACAACCATTGCCAGGTGGCACAATTGCCACTGGTGCATATCTTTCACAATCTGGTATGGTATTTTCGATTTTTTTAATAACTCAGCTAACTTTAACAAACGTTTCGTTTTGCTGCCATCAATTTCGGAAAATGTGGTAGGTTGGATAATCCATGGAGTAAGAGCAGCTTTTAGTATGCCGTTATCAAAACTGCCGCCTGCTCCTGGAAACGCAGGAATAATACGTCCTTTTCCGCAAAGTTTTTCCCAATTGCTGTACGGTTCAAGTGTATTCACCATAGTAATTATATTCGGGCTGATATTCAAACTTAGTTCCTTTAACGCTGTATGTACTTGATTTTCTTTTACAGTTAAAAAAATAAAATCATATTTATCATTTTCTTCTAAAATATCAATAATCTTTACTTCTGCTTTATATGTTTTGCCCTTTATTTCATATAGTAAACCATTCTTTCTGAACGTCTCAAGCTTTTTCCCTCTCGCATATAAAGCAGTATCATATCCCGCTTTACTGAATAAAGCTGCATACAAGCAACCGATTACACCAGCACCGTATATCAGCAATCTCATGCTATAACCCTCCATCAATACAGATTTGCTGAATTATTAAACATCATTATCTTACCACAAACGCACACACAATTCCATTAAATTTTGCATAGGTTTCCTTTTTATAAATGCCTTTCGTTCCATTTTCTATGCTTTTCATTTCCCAAATCCCAAGTTATTAGAAAATCTGCCGATAAAATAAACAAAGGATATAAAAACCGGGGTGAGGAATTTTGGATATAGCAGTTGTTGATGATGAAAAAGCCATCAGGCAGCAGATTTATAGTTTCATAAAAAAGAAAAAGCCGGATTTAGGGGTAAGCGTTTTTGCTTCAGGGGAGGAACTGCTTGCGGATGGCAGGCGGTTTGACATTATTTTCCTTGACATACAGATGGATGGCATAGGCGGTATTGAAGCGGCAAGAACTTTGCGGAAGCAGGATGAAGATGTTATTCTCATATTCATTACGGGCATGAAGGAATATGTGTTTGAAGCCTTTGACGTATCGGCATTTCATTATCTCATAAAGCCCATTGAGGAAAAGAAGTTTACGGAAGTATTGGAACGGGCAGTTTTGGAGGCAGAAAAACGAAAAGGGCAGAAGGAAAAACAGATATTCATCCGAACGAAGAATCAGGGCTATACTCTTAGGTTAAACAGTATTCTTTATATTGAGAGCCGGGGGAAAAAAGTGGAAATCCATATCACAGACACGGAGGAGGTCATAGAAGCATATGCCACAATGAATGAACTGGAAGGGCAGCTTGGGGACAGTTTTTACCGCTGTCACAGAGGTTATCTGGTAAATATGGCGCACATTGTAAGGTATGAAAATGACAGAATCATCCTTTCCGGCGGGGAAGAAGTGTGCCTGACAAGGAAAAAACACAGTGAATTTGCAAAGGCATATATGTGGTATCTTCAGAATGGAGGTGTGTCCTGTGTTTGAAGCGGCAGGTTTGTTATTGGAAATATTCTCCTTCGTATTTCAGGGATACTGCCTGCAATATTTCTATGGGAACTTCCTGGATGGCAGGGGGCATGACAGCCGTATCAATGGAGCGGCAGCTGCAGTGGTGTATGGAGTGCTGCGGTGGGGAATAGCAGCCTTACTGCCCCAAGGCTGCGGGGGCATTGGCGCATTTGTGAAACCGGCAGCGACAGTGTGCATAATATCTGTTATTGCGCTGATTTTCTATAAGGCGGCACGAAAAATAACGGTTTTCCTCGTGATAGTTTTTACGGCAGCAGGTGAAATCAGCATATTCCTTGCATATACGGTGGGATGGATAGCGGCCATGCTAATTCCTCTGTGGGGCAGGTGTGCAGAGAATGGTTATATCACATCGGTGGAAACGCTTTCTGTAATTGTTAATGCAACTGTGGTTGGAAATATTATTTTGGAAATTTTGGTATGGAATGCATTATTGTATTTTTCATTAAAATGCATAGTAAGGATTTTTAAGGAAAAAAGCTGTGAAATCGGCAATACAGACCTTTTATTTCTTATTGTGCCTGGGTTAATAAGCGGGTTGATATGCAGTCTGCTGCGGACGATTCTGCTTACAGTGGAGGATGGGGTACAAAAGCAGATATATGACAGGTATCCGTCTCTGGTCATTATAGTGCCTGCTATCCTGCTTTTGTCACTGGTTTCCATTGTGGCCGGTGTAAAGCTGTTCCAGGACTTGATTTACCGGAACAGAGAAAGGAGCAGCCGGATTATTTTAGAAAAGCAGGTCGTAAATCTGCAGGAACATATGGGGGAAATGGAAAGAGTTTACTCAGGGATACGGGGGATGAAACATGATATGAAAAACACGCTCTCCGTTATCATGCAGCTTGCAGTGGGGAAAGAAGAGAATGGAGAATTGCAGGCATACCTCTCAGAGTTGAACCAGACCATGGAAAGACTGGATTTTCGGTTTAAAACAGGAAATACAGTGGTGGACACTCTGCTGAACATGAAATATCATGAGATGACCCGAATTGTACCGGACACCAGGATGGATGTGGAGGGGCTGCAGTTTCCCAAACAACTGTTTATACAGAGTTATGATATAGGCATCATCCTGGGAAATGCACTGGACAATGCAATAGAAGCGTGCAGGAAATTGAAAGAAAAAGAGCTGGGGGCAGAAGCCTTTATCCGCATCACGTCTTTCCAAAAGCGGGAACTGCTGTTTTTAAAAGTGGAAAACAGCTTTGACGGGCGGCTTCTCCTCAGGCGGCAGGAGGAATTTCCCATAACGGATAAGGCGGACAAGAAATCCCACGGCATGGGGCTTTCCAATATTAAAAATACAGTGGAAAAATATCAGGGGACAATGGATTTTAAGGCAAAGAGCAGAGTGTTTATCCTGTCCGTAATGATGAAAAACAGTATCTGTTCAGTATCTTCACAGATATAATGCAAAAATGCATGAAAATCGCTTCGCGATAGCATTTTTGCACGCTTGAATCATATTCTTACGCCTCAAACAGCAAGTGTTTGAGGCTGACCTAAACGGTTATGAAATAAATTAACTTAATATGAAAGGAGAAAATTATGGCAATTTCAGGAATTGGAAACAATTACAACAATGCGTACAGGAGTACATACGCAGCACAGAAGAATGAGGCGGCAAAGAAAGCAGAGACGAGGGACGCTGTATCTGCACAGGCAGGGAGTACAAAGAGTTCTGAGGGAAAGGCAGTTTCGGATTATTATTCCTATTTGAAGAAGAATTACGACTGTATGTCAAAGGGGAATGTGACGATATCCGGCGAATATTTAATGAAGTGTTCAGGTGATCCCGCAAAGGCAAAGGAGCTGGAAGATTTTCTGAAAAGAATACCTGAATTGGAAAAGCAGGGGTATGAACAGCTTTCCGCCCAGAACAAGGCTTTAGGCGGGACAGTGACCCAGTATCAGCAAACATGGATGATAGGCAAGGACGGCAGCATACAGAGTACCGTCTATTCCGTAACGGAGACAGACATGACCAATGCAGAAAGAATGAAGAAGAGCATGGATGAACGTCTTGAGAAGCAGAAGGAAAAGAAAAAAGCAGAAGAAAAAGTAAAAGAAAAAGCAGAGGCAAAAGAAAAAGTAGAAGCGTCCTTAAAATCCGGTTATTACGGCATAATGAATGATTTTGAAAAAATTATGTCATAGAAGAGAGGCACTTAAAAAGGTGCCTCTTCTATTTGTGCCGGCAATTCTTTTATCTTCTTCATAAATTTTTCTGAAGCCTTAGAAAATACCTGATATTTCTTCCAGACAACACTCATGCCTTCCTCCCGTTTTGGGGAAAGAGGACGGAAGCAGAGAGTGCTGTTACCGGAGGTATTGATGATTTTGTCAAAGCCGATGGCGTAGCCTAAGCCTTCTTCCACCATCAGGGAGGCGTTGAAAAGCAGGTTATAGATTGCCACAATTTCCAATTCAGACAATTCTCGTTTTAGCCATGATTCGGCAGCAATAAGGAAGCCGCCTATGAAAAAAATAATCTGCATGGCATTGGCTGCTGCGCTGTTATTTACAATAACGGCCTGTGGGAACAAGAGTAAGGAAGAAATCTCCAAAATAAAGCCGGAAGTGCAAACAGAAATTCAGTCAACAGAATCTATTCAGGAAATTACTAAGCAGGAGGTAACAGAAATGAAAATGAAAATTCAGGTTAAAGATACCGCATTTACGGCAACGCTGGCAGAAAATTCCTCTGTGGATGCGCTTAAGGAATTAATGGCAGACGGCCCCCTCACCTTGAACATGAGCGATTATGCCAATATGGAAAAGGGGGCGGATTTGGGTGTAACATTGCCGCAGAACAATGAACAGATGAATACACAGGCCGGTGATATTATTCTGTATCAGGGCAGGACATTAGTGATTTATTATGACACCAACTCATGGAGCCTTACACCCATTGGAAAAATTGACAATGTGGATGGGGAAAGCCTGAGAGAAGCGCTTGGAACCGGTGATGTTACAGTGACCTTGTCACTTGAATAGGAGATTTGTTACATACATTCGTATATGCAGATGTTAATTTCCCTCAATGGGAACAACAAATCTGGACACATACTGCTTCTTTGAGATATCCCGTCCCCTGCCGGCACAGATTTGGCGGATGGTAAAATATTTCATCAAAAATCATCAAAAAATCATTTCCTAATTCTTGACTTGTCCAAGGGTGGCATGATAGAATAATGCAATTGAGGGCGAAAATTGTCAAAAAATATTTTGAAATGTTTCACAATCGCTAAGGACAAGGAAGTTATGAGGCAGATGGAGGATTAGTATGTTAGGCGGTTCTGTGTATATAGCATTTATTCGGTTTGCAATAAGTCTTGCGGGGGTAATCTTATTATTTTCCGTAATGAGTGAATCACGGTATAGCAGGAAAAAGACAATAGCCTGTTATGGAATTTTTGGCATAGTTGTGATTCTTTTAACGTGTATCTGGTATGTGGCAGACTGGAAAAGCTGCGTGCGTATCGCGGCCTTTGCAATGTATATGTGTTTTTCGGTTGTTTCCATTTTTATAAGCAGTGATTCTGTTTATTTGTGTGTCTATAAACTGGCGCTGGTTTTTATCTTCTGGCAGTTTTCCTGATTGGAGGGCTGGAGACTGCAATTATTTTCTTTGACAGGAATATATGGGCGGACATTATCACCCGTATTGTACTTATTTTACTTATGACATTTTTTATTCAAAAAAAGCTGAAAAATTCTATTAGGGGATTTGGCGATTATGTGGAGAAAGAAGCAGACAGGTTCAGCGTTGTTGCTATGATTATCTGTATGCTTTTAGGAATCGGATTTATTTTAAATCCCAATATTAAAGGGGAAACGCCGTTTCGTCTTTATCAGATTGTGGTAAATTTTATTCTGGTAGGCGCCCTGCAGCTTTTAGTGTTCCGCTTCTATCTGCACGTAGGTAAAGAGAAAGAATATGAGAGAGAAAACCAACTGATACAGATGAATCACAGGCTTTTGGAGCGTCAGTTGGAGAACCAGGAAGAGTACGTAGAATCGGGAAGGCGGATTCGTCATGATGTAAGACATCATAATGCGGTGATAGCAGAGTATATACGCAGGGGCCAGTATGAAGAGCTGCAGCAATATCTAAAGGAATATGATAAGGAAACAGAGCAGGGGGCGGCGGAAAGCATTTGCGCCAATGCCGCAGTCAATAATATCCTTTCTGCGTATACAAGAAAAGCCAAAAAGGAGCAGATTAAGGTTACCCTCGATATTGGAATAGGAAAAGATTTGACCATACCAAATATTGATATGGTTGCAATTATTGCAAATGCTTATGAGAATGCCATTTTTGCCTGCAAGGAAGTGAAGAAGCAATCTGACGGAAGAGAATGTTTTATTCATTTTATGATAAAAAAAAGAAATAATAAATTAAGCATCCTTTGCAGAAATACCTGCAGAGTGGAAACCGAATTGAAAAACGGGCAGCCGAAAACAGAATTTACAGGCGGCATTGGAGTTTCAAGCATTATCAAGGCAGCAGAAAAATATGACGGGAAATACGATTTTGAAAATGATAACGGAGTGTTCACCTTTAGACTGATTATGAACATTCCGTCAGATTTGCAGACGGATGAAAAGGAGAAAAGTTATGTATCAGATAGTGGTCTGTGATGATGAATCGGTAGAGCTGGAGAAGACGGAAAAGTTATTGAGTGAGTATGAAAAAAACCATTCCGGCGTGGAGTTGACGGTTCGGTGCTTCGAGAATGTAAATGAGCTGCTTTGCCTGGCAAGGGAAGAGAATTATATGCCGGATTTGATAATTATGGATATTTATATGCCCTATAACACAAGAAATTTATATTCCCTGGGGCTTAAGGCTTCAAAAGAACTTCGCAATATGAACTATAAAGGAAAGATTGTCTTTCTTACTACATCCAAAGAATATGCCCTGGAGGCTTTCGATGTGGATGCGATGCAATATATGGTAAAGCCTGTATCGAAAGATAAATTTTTTGTCCTTCTTGACAGCTTGCTGAAAGATATAGATGAGGAACGAAAGAAATGCATTCTGCTGAAAATTGAGGGAAGGATTGTGAAAGTGCCGTTGAATGATATTGTGTACTGTGAGGCACAGAGGAAAACACAGTGTCTGTACCTTGTAAACGGTTCCCAGTATACAGTGCGGATGACCATGGCAGAGATTTACGAACTGCTCTCACGTTATAAGGAGTTTGTCAGGATTGGAGTTGCTTTTATCGTGAATCTTGGATATATTAAAAGCATGAATGCAAAGGAAATAATATTGGATAACGGCATGAAAATTTATCTGCCCAGAGGCGCTTACAAAGACATAAAAGAACAGTATTTCAATTATTATTGCGGAGAAAAAATATGAAATCTGAAAATAACCAAAATATACCAAAAAGAATGCATTCCGTACTCGAAAGTCTTGTTGAACTGACCTGTTTTATGGTATAATAATACAAAAAGCGCGTTGACTATCATGGAACAACTGGACGGAAGAAGGAGGACATTGAAGATGAAGTTGGAATGCGGCAGTAGTAAAAAGGGTGACGTGGCAGAGGCATTAAAAGATATCAGAGAACCGGCCGCCCTGTTTTTTATTGTTGCAAGTGAGGATATGCTTGCGAACGCTGCAAAGGAAATTGAAAAGACGTTTCCCGGCGTGGCATCCATCGGCGGAGTAGGGCATGGGTATATGGACAGGCAGTTTGCTGATGTGGGCATTACGGTAATTGCAATGAGGGAAAATATAAAGGTTGTGGCGGATGTTTTAGAACAGGCTTCCGTCATGCCAGTCAAATATATCAGGCGTCTTGAGGATGCCGTGAAGGCAGTGGGAGGAGAACGGGGAAAAACGGCATGTTTTGATATATGTTCCCTGGGGGCAGATGTGCGGACTGTCACCACATTGTCAAATTATCTCTGCCGCAGGGGATACGACCTTGCGGGCGGCACAAGCAACTCATCAGCAGTTGCCTGCAACGGAAAGGTCTATAAGGATGCATGTGCCTTCTTTATTTTCAGAAATCTTAAGGGAAAAATAAAGTCATACAAGGAAAATATTTATGTGCGCCCGCAGGAAAATGAAAAACAGTTTATGGTGACAGAAGCAGAGCCAAAAGATTACAGAATACGCACATTGGAAGACCATTCTGCCGAGAGTGTGTATACAACGGAGCTTGGGATTGGCAGGAATGAGATTATGTCCCAGACATTAAAAAACCCCTTTGGACATATCTGCGGCCATGATACATATATTATTTCCATAAAGGGCGTGGAGCCGGACGGAAGCATCATTACATACCGCCCTGCAAACAAGATGGATTTTCTTACCATATTGGATATGGATGATTACAGGGATGTGGTGCGTGAGACAGTTTCCAGGATTAAGGGAGACCTTGGCAGCGTATCAGCAGTACTTTCCGTCAATTGCCTTTTCCGGTATCTTTTGTTTGGAGACGAACATTACTGGGATGAATATCTCGGGGAGATGTGCCGCAGTTTTTCCCATGCAGGCATGGTAGGCATGGGTGAACACTACAACACACAGTTCGTAAATCAGACAATGTGCTGTCTTGCGTTTGAGTAAAGGGGGACAGGAACGTGTATAAATTATTTGGTCATTTCGGACGCCATGAGGAGAAAAATCAGTCCGATACTCTTACAGAGCAGGAAAAAAAGGAAGAACTGGACAGGTATGCCCTGGATTACGCGCTCACAAGCGCCCATACAGTGGTTGATGAACTGGTAGATGATGTGTTTAGTACCACGCAGAAGATGCGGTATGCAAATGAACAGCTTGTTAAGCTGCAAAAGGATATTGTGGGACTGCAGGATGAGGTAGTGTCCCTCAATGACGGATTCATTGATATTGCGGCGTCGGCAGAGCGTTTTGATGATGTGGAGGCACAGATAGACCAGTCTGTCTCAGAGGCCCAGGGGCAGATGGACAGGCTGAAACAGGATTCCAATTCCCTTCAGGATAATTTTAAAAAAATGTCAAAAACCTTTGAAATGCTTCAGGATGCAATTGACAAGATAAGGAACAGCCTGACGGGTATCAGCGAAGTGGCTGACCAGACCGCCCTCCTTGCACTAAATGCCAGTATAGAAGCCGCCAGAGCCGGTGAGCATGGAAGGGGTTTTGGTGTTGTGGCGGAGGAGGTAGGAAAACTTTCAAAGATGAGCCAGGAGCTGGTTGAAAGCATTCATTCCAGCATTCAGGAATTGGAGCGCCAGAATAATGAACTGAATAAATTTATTCAGGCATCTGATGAGGCAATGCGCTGCAATATCAGGAATATTGATGATACAGAAAAGTACTTTGACGATTTGAAAAAGAGTGTTTCCGGCACAGTGGAGGTCAGGGGGGCTATTGCAGATGCGGTGGAGAAAAACCGCACGTATGCCAGAACTGTCCATGATTCCCTGACGGCTACCGCAGATGTTTACAGTGACATCATTGACAGGATGGATATTGATGACAGCAATAAGGGTGTGCTTGTAGAGGCATTTGAGAATATCATTGAGCAGGCGGTGGCCATGGTGGAGGAACGTCCATAGTATTTGTGCATGCATGGAAAGAAGGGTGAGGCAGGTGAAAAAATCCTTTGTAAGCAGAGTGATTGGAATTGTAGCACTGTTTATGGTATTGCTTTTTGCGCTGCAGAATGCATTGCAGATAGCTTCCAGCAAAAAACATTTTTATCAGTCGGCAGATATCTTAATCGGCCAGATTGAAGAAATGTTAGACAGCAATGATAAAGCAGAACGGGATTTGAGTGAATCTCTGAAAAAAGATTATATCGTTCGGGCACATGCATGTTCCTATATCATTGAAAACAGCAATATATCCGAACAGGATGTGCAGGAAATGAGAAAAATAGCAGGACTGCTGGAAGTGGACGAGATTCATCTTATTGATACCAAAGGCTATATTTATGGGGGGACGCTTCCACAGTACAATGGTTTAAATTTTGATTCAGGAGTTCAGATGAGATTTTTTAAACCCATGCTTTCTGATTATAATCTTTCCCTCTGTCAGGATATGACGCCGAATACGGCGGAAGGCAAGCAGATGATGTATGCCATTGTATGGCGTGAGGACAGGAAAGGCATGGTTCAGATTGGGCTTACACCCACAAGGCTGTTGGAACAGATGACAATGAATCAGGTTTCCAATATTCTTGCCAGTGTTCCCACCAATGATAATGTCTATTTTGTTGCAGACCATGCAACCGGAAAAGTTAT
>CANRJF010000080.1 GCA_947630855.1 uncultured Lachnospiraceae bacterium | reverse complement strand
TTCCCGCGCGGTCATATTATTACCAAGCCCGGCCTGCGCGATGGCGCTGTAATAATACCAGCGCGCGCCGCGTTCATCCATGCCGTTTAAAATGTTCCACGCTTCTTTATAATAACGGTTCGCCAGATAACTGGCGGCCGCCTGCATCTGCGGGGATTCCTCCCGACGCGCCCTGTATGCGCCGCCTGTAAAACCGCCATAGCCGCCACGCGCACCGCCATAGCCGTATCCGCCGTATCCCTGCTGCCTCTCCTGCATGATCTGGTTATATGCCTGCTGTATCTCTTTAAACCGCTCTTCCGCCTGTTCTTTGTCCGGATTGTTGATATTTGCGTCGGGATGGTATTTTCTGCTCAGTGCGCGGTATGCCCGTTTAATCTCCTCATCCGACGCATTCCGGCTCACGCCTAATATTTCATAAGGGTTTCCCATCATTTAAGGGGCCTCCTGCTGCTTTTGTTCCTGTGTAGTTGCCTTTTTTGCAAGCTTTTTTTCCTGCTTTTCAAGTTTTGTCCGCTTTTTTATGCGCAGATATTCATACTTTGTCCAGACGCCGGAGTATAAAATATTCCGGCAGATCTCCGCATGGAGCAGGATCGGAAGCCGTTCAAAGGATTTTGCGCACTCCGCCATCATGCTCGTAAGCATCAGGCCCGAAAACACATCAATATCCTGTTTCGTTTCATGCTGCATAAGCGCAAGCACATTATAATTCCTCTTTTTTTCGTCCTTTGCCATATCTTCGTAGGCGTCCATCAGATAGACAAACTTGCCCATGTAAAATCCCATGTATTTCAACTCGTCCGTCCAAACGTCATCATCCTTCCAGGCAAAGACCTCCGCAAGCATTTCCCCCGTCAGGCCCGCTACCATGTCTACATTGCGCTCCCTTGCTTTTTCCGCCAGATCCAGCTTGCGCAGATATTCAGAAACCGCGTGTTCCTGCCTCGGATATTTTTCACGGACGCGGTCATAATCTTTTTTAAACATGCGCGACAGCGCTTTTTTCGTATAGGAGTGGTTATCCTTCCAGTCGTCGTCAAAATTTCCGGAAGCCAAAAGGATATTCATATCCGCCGCATAATGCGTCGCCGCATTGCAGCGCGCCGTCCTCGGCTTTGCCGGATGCATGGCGCAGGTAAACTCCGTCTTTTCATCTTCCAGTTCATAAAGGCCCGCCAGCATCACGATCAAAAATGTCATATCATAATTTAACAGCATCTGCCCTTTCCTGCCGAACTGTTCCCTCAGTTCCCGGCAAAGGCCGCAATAATAGGACTGATACAGCGCACAGTCCCCGGCATTTAATTTTTCCCGATTGACATTGATATACCCAAACATATCAGCTCTTTTTGATAAACTCCGTCCTGCATTTCGGACAGGTGATCGCTATCTTTCCTCTTCCTTTTGGCACGCGCACTTTCTGCCTGCAGGACGGGCATTTATAAAACCGGTAGATCTTACGCTGTTCCCACCGCTGCCTGTCCCGATTTTTTTTCACCGCCAGGCCATAACGCCAGTTCAGGAATTTTTGGTTTTGCGCCGCCATTTTCGCTGTATTTTTTGATAATATGCGGTAGATGCTGTAAATAACGAACCCCGCTCCGATCAGATAAACCGGAAAAAATGATGTGAACAGATAAATGATAAAACAAACGGCGGCGATCCCGAGATAGCAGCCTGAGAGCTGGTCGTTCCCATACCGCCCGTACATAAACCGCGCCATCCGCTCCCGAAAACCCATAATACCCACTCCTTAAAAATGTTCTTTCTTTATGGTAAATGCGTGTCCGTTTTCTGTCAATGGGTTTTCGTTTCTTTTCAGAAATTTAAGAAATTTTTCACAGATATGGCAAAACGGCAAGCCGGACTATAAGCCGGGTTCTGTCGTGAATGGCCATCTATCTACGGCGGCTGTCACCAGCCGCCTCAAGCGACCTACCTGAAGCTGGCGGGCCACGTCACTGCTTCTGCTCGGTCTTGCTTCGGATGGGGTTTACATATGCCCTCCCTGTTACCAGGAAGGCGGTAGTCTCTTACACTGCCCTTCCACCCTTACCGGCGTTTCCGCCGGCGGTACATTTCTGTTGCACTTTCCTCGGAGTCGCCTCCACCGGACGTTATCCGGCATCCTGCCCTGTGAAGCCCGGACTTTCCTCACCTGCAGCCTTTCGGCTTAGCAGCCGCGATCATTTGTTCTACTTAGCTCATTTTATACATGAAAAACACTTCCGCCGATAAATTCCCGGATAATAGAATTTTTAGCAATATCCTCTCCCGGAACAGGAAGAAAATAATCCAAAAACTTTAACAGACGTTTTGCTTCTATATACTCCGGCTCTGATTTATCAATATGGAACAACAAAGGTTCTGCATATAATTTTAACACAGCAATCTCATAAATCAACCCTGAATTAAACATAACATCTGCACTTTCCTGGAATGGGAATATGTATTTTTCCTCCCCCCGGCGTACGGATTTCCACATGGCAATAGTTTCCTGGGCCGTGGTATTCCTGGTTCTGGCATCCCTTACAATACGGCGTATAAGCCTGCCGTCCGTAGTGGGCAGATAATTGTGCTCGTCAATATTAATCTGGGTCAGTGCGCTGATAAATATTTTAAATTTGCTTTCCGCCGGCAGGGTATGGCTTAATTTGTCATTTAAACCATGGATTCCCTCCACCACAAGGATATCATCCTCTTTTAAAGTCATAAACCTGTCTTTATACTCCCTTTTTCCCGTCTTAAAATTGAAAGTGGGAATATCTACGGTTTTTCCTTCTAAAAGGCTGCACATATCCTGATTAAACAGCTCCACATCCAATGCTTCCAGACATTCAAAATCGTAATTGCCCTCCCCGTCCCTGGGGCAGAATTCCCTGTCTTTATAATAATTATCCAAGGATAAAGGATGAGGATTTAACCCGGCAGCGGACAACTGGATAGAAAGCCTGTGGGAAAATGTTGTTTTGCCGGAAGAGGAAGGCCCTGCAATCATGACAAACTTTTTATTTCCCGTGGAAGCAATCTGTTCTGCCAGACGGCCGATGCGCTGCTCCATTAAAGCCTCCTGCACCATAATAATTTCCTGCATCCTGCCGGAGGCAATGGCATCATTTAATGCCCCTACCGTACCAATTCCCATGGTATGGCTCCACTTGCTGGAACGCTTAAGCGTCTCAAAGAATTTGGCGGAAGGGGTAAACTCCGCCACTTCCCTGGTATTCTCGTTGGGAAACATTAAAACAAACCCGTTTCCGTAAGGCTGCACATCAAAATATTTTATGTAGCTGGTATTGGGAACCATATAACCGTAAAAATAATCCACATAATTATCCAGAGAATAAATATTTACCCTGGAACTCCTCCGGTATTTAAATAAATGTTCTTTATCCGTCATGCCCAGGTCATGGAATAATTTTACCGCGTCATCCGTACTGATATTGTCCTTCACAATGGGAATGTTTTTCTCTGCCATGCGCATCATTTCGCACTTTAAATCAGCGAGAAACTTTTCATCCGGCTTGCCGTGATGAACCAGCTCACAATAGTATGCCTGGCTGATGCAGTGACACACCCGTACAATGGAATCTTCTTTTCCAAGGAGATTATACACGGCTTTCTGCATCAGCAGCGTGGCGCTTCTCCGGTAAGTCTTTCTGCCGGCAGAATCCTTTGTAGTAACAAAAGACAATACTCCATCTCTTTTTGCACATTTCTGTAATTCACATAACCGGTTATTTAAAGACACCAGAACAATATCATCCTGATAATCTTTTTGGTACTCTTCTGCTATTACAGAAAAAGGGGTTCCTTTTTTGTATTCTTTTTTTTCCCCATGAATCGTAAAACAAACCATTTCCTCCATACAATCCTCCTTTATGCAGGACGCGCCTGCCTTAAACCGCTGCATATCTTTACATCACCCAGAAGGGGAAAGCCAAATCCTGCCCCATCACTTCTACTCCCTCACATCTCTTTGACAGATAATTTTTCATGTAGGAAACAAAAATATGCTCTAAGCCATAATGTCCCCCGTCTATAATGCAAAGCCCCTGCTCCACGGCATCTAACCCCTCATGATGGTCAATGTCCCCGGTAATAAGCACACCTGCCCCCATGTCAATTGCCCTGGAAATCACGCTTTTTCCAGAGCCAGGGCAAATCGCCGCCCGGATAAGAATCCTTTTGGTATCTCCAAAAACTTTTACCTGCTTTAAAGAAAAAGCCTCCCTGACAAATGTTGCACAGTGGCCTAAATCCATGGGCTCCATTAAATCACCGATTCTGCCGATACCTACCTGCTGCCCGTTTAACTCCCCTGTAACTTCCAGGACGCTGTCATTTTTTAATCCCATAATCGCTGCCGAAAGCTCTGCCATGCCTCTGATATCAAAATTTGTGTGCATGGCATAATATACCATATTATTCTGAATTAATTTTATGATTCGCTTTCCAATATAATCACCGGAAGTTATCTGTTTTACCCCGTGGAAAATCAAAGGATGGTGGGTAAGAAGCATATCTGCCCCTGCCGTAACCGCCGCATCCACCACTTCGTCCGTGGCATCCACCGCCACATATATTTTTTTTACCTCATGTACAGGGCTTCCCACCAAAAGCCCCACATTATCCCAGCTAAGGGCTAAAGATGTGGGGGACTGCTCCTCCAAAATCTGCATAATCTCTTCACATACCATACTTATCATCTCCAATATTCAAGCGCCTGTTCCACAAGGCCAAGTTCCCGTTCTATCTGTTTTCTTCTCTCACAAATTGCCGTAGTTTCCTGCTGTTTCTTTAAATTCTCCAATATGGTTTTATATTGTTTTCCCATATAAAGCAGATAATCCTTTAAAACCGGATGCCTCTGTGAAAGCAGCAGCCTGCCATAACGGCAGTACAACGGGTCCTGCCTGTGCATAAATTCCCTATCCGCTCCCTCTTTTGGCACACAGGAAAACATCTGGTAATATTTACCATCCTCCCGCACCATATTTTCCCCGGTAATTTTATATCCATGGCGGTACAGATATTCCCGTACCCTGCCGATTTCGGACTGAGGCTGCAAAATCAGTTCCTTTCCGCTTTCAATGACAGGCTTCCCTTCCCATAAAATCTTAAGGATAAGGCCCCCTCCCATTCCTGCAATAAGAATCGAATCCGCTTCCCCCATGCCCAAAGATAAAACCCCGTCAGAAATCCTGGTTTCTATGTATCCACCCAAACCAAGCTGTGCAATATGTTCTTTTGCCCGAAGCAGCGGTCCCTCTGCAACATCCATGGCAATGGCTTTCCTGATTTTCTTCTGCTGCAAAAGATAAATGGGAATATACCCATGGTCTGTCCCCACATCTGCAAGCACATACCCCTCTGTCACCATCCGGGAAAGAAGGGTGAGCCTCTTTGACAATTTAACCAACTTATTCCAGATAATCCTTTAACTTGCGGCTTCTGCTTGGGTGGCGCAGCTTACGCAGTGCTTTTGCTTCTATCTGGCGGATTCTCTCTCTTGTTACGTTAAATTCCTTGCCCACTTCCTCTAATGTCCTGGCTCGTCCATCCTCTAAGCCGAACCGCAGGGTGAGTACTTTCTGTTCCCGTTCTGTCAGCGTTCCTAAGACTTCCTGCAATTGCTCTTTTAACAGGGTAAACGCCGCCGCGTCTGCGGGAACCGGTACATTATCATCCTGAATGAAATCCCCAAGATGGCTGTCTTCCTCCTCACCAATGGGAGTTTCTAAGGAAACCGGCTCCTGGGAAATCTTTAATATCTCCCGCACACGCTCCACCGGCATATTCATTTCCTCCGCAATCTCCTCCGGGGTAGGTTCCCTGCCTAATTCCTGTAAGAGCTGCCTGCTGACGCGAATCAGCTTGTTAATGGTCTCCACCATATGCACAGGAATACGAATGGTCCTTGCCTGGTCTGCGATGGCCCTGGTAATTGCCTGGCGTATCCACCAGGTAGCATAAGTGGAAAACTTATAACCCTTCCGGTAGTCAAATTTCTCCACCGCCTTAATCAGTCCTAAATTTCCCTCCTGGATTAAATCAAGGAACAGCATTCCCCTGCCCACATAACGTTTGGCAATGGATACCACAAGACGTAAGTTTGCTTCCGCCAAACGTTTTTTCGCCTCCTGGTCTCCTAACTCCATACGTTTTGCCAGCTCGATTTCTTCCTCTGCGCTGAGAAGGGGCACTTTTCCAATCTCTTTTAAATACATGCGCACAGGGTCTTCAATGCTGACGCCGTCAGGCACGGACAAATCGATTTTCTCCACTTCAATATCCTCATCTTCATCAATAAGAATATCGTCATCATCATCGTCATCGCTGATACGCAGCACGTCAATATTGTTGGACTCTAAGCAGTCTAAGATTTTCTCAAACTCCTCCGCGTTTAAGTCCATATTCTGAAAAAAGTCATTGATTTCCTGATATTCCAGAATATTTTTTTTCTTTTTTGCCATGTCCACCAGTTCTTTTAATTTCTCATTGAGATTCTCTGTTCTGGCAGCCCTCTCTTCCGGCATCGTATCTACTTTCCGGTTCTTTGTAGATTTCGTTTTCTTTTCTTCCATGTGTTTTTCCTCTCGTTTCTTGTAAACTATTCTGTCCTTATTCAATAGAAATATGCAGTTTTTCCAGTTCCTGCAGACTTCGCTTATCTGCTACAAGCTGCTGCAGCCCTGCCAAATCCGTAGGGTCAAGACTGGCAGAACGCTTTTCAATGCTGTTTCTCTTTATACGAATAATGGTTTCCTTTAACGCTTTTTCCATATCGGCTTTTGTTGACAACTCCTTAATCTGTGCATGAAATAAGGACGCGGCTTCCCTCTGCTCCTCCTGCCCGTCAAAAAGGCTTATAATCTGGGCCGGATTCACTGTCTGGGTATCCTGGTACTGCCCATACAAAAGTTCCGCCACCTTCTCATATAGTTCTTCCGTAAAATCCGACGGTACAATATACCGGCGTATAATATCATACATTTTAATATCACCGGCAATCCATGTTAAAAGCAGCTTTTGAGACTGTTTCATACCGTCTTCTTTTTTCCTGTTTTCATTTATGCCGGATTTAAGGGGCCGCCTTGGCGTTGACATACCCTCCAATGTACCCATATGGTACACAAGTTTCTTTAAATCTTCAAAACCAATCCTGTACTTTTGTGCAATGGCCTCAATATAATTATTCCGCTCTAATTCTTCCGTAAAGTTCAAAAGTTTCTTTGCAATTTCATTGTAAAATGATGTCTTACCCTGGGGGTCTTTAAGGTCAAACTGCTGCTCTAAAATACGGATTTCAAAGAGAAAGCTGTTTTCCGCCTGGTCAATCCTCTTCTGGTACTCCTCCGCCCCCAAAGCCTTCATAAATTCATCCGGGTCTTTGTAGGGCTCCATATTGATAACCTTAGATGCAACCCCCGCCTCTTTTAAAATGGGGATGGCCCGCAGTGCGGCTTTTACCCCGGCGGCATCGCTGTCGTAGGTAATGTATACCTCTTTTGTATACCGTTTTAACAGGCTGGCATGTCCGCTGGTAAGGGATGTGCCAAGGGATGCCACCCCATTATCAAATCCTGCCTGATGCAGCGCAATCACGTCCATATAGCCTTCACATAAAAGCAATTGGGGCTTCTTCGTGGTTCTCGCCAGATTTAATCCGTAAAGGTTCCGGCTTTTATCAAAAATCTTTGTCTCCGGGGAATTTAAATATTTGGGCTCCCCTTCCCCCATTACCCTGCCCCCGAATCCTATAATTTTATTATGCACATTCATTATGGGAAACATGGCACGGTTAAAGAACTTGTCCCTTCCCCCGTACCGCTCATCATAAGTAATCAGCCCGCTGTCCCGAAGCAGGCCATCCTCGTATCCCATTTTCTTAAGATAACGGTAAAGGCTGTCACTGTACTTTGTGGAACATCCCAGGCCGAACTTCTGCATCGTTTCTCTGGAAAGCCCCCTGTTCTTAAAATAGTCCAGGGCATGGCTGCCCTGCTCACTCCTCAGCATCATATAATAAAACTTACCGGCTTCTCTGTTTACCTCGAAAAGTTTCTGCCTGTAATCCGCTTCCCTGCGCATCTGGCTGGTGGTCTCCTGCCTTGGCAGTTCCACTCCCGCCCTCTGGGCCAATGCCTCCACGGCTTCCCCAAAGCTGAAATTCTCATATTCCATTAAAAATGTGTACACATTTCCCCCTGCCCCGCAGCCAAAACAATAGTACATCTGCTTGCTCTGGGAAACGGAAAATGAGGGAGATTTTTCATTGTGAAAGGGGCACAGTCCAAAATAATTGCTGCCTTTTTTCTGCAGCCTTACATAACCGGAAATCACATCTACAATATCATTTCTGGAACGCACATCCTCTATCACATTTTCATCATAAAACGGCATTCTCTTCCCTTTCTGCCTCCGTAATCTTTAATAATCATCCACCTGCCATGCCTTTGGAAGAAAAAATTCACTGAATTTTGCAATGGCATACTGGTCTGTCATCCCGGAAATATAATCGCACACCACCCGGTCCTGCTTTTCCCCCTGCTTCATCATAAGCAGGTATTTTTCGGGAATTAATTCCACATGCTCCATATAATACGAGAAAAGCTGTTCCAATAAAGCCTTTGCCTTCACTTCTTCCCCCTTGGCAACAGGATTTTTATATACATTCTCAAACATATACAACCGCAGTTCCCGCATGGCAGAAAGTACTTCTTCCGACATCATAATATCGTCTTTATCCATGCTGTTTGTAATAATATTATGTATCAATGTATTCAGCCGCTCTTTTGTGGTATGCCCCAGGGTATTCCTGAGTTCTTTTGGTATATTCTCCTCCACCATAATGTGCGCCCGGATGGCATCATCAATATCGTGGTTGATGTACGCAATTTTATCGGAAAACCGGACGATTTTCCCCTCTAAGGTACGGGGCATGGTTCTGGTCTGGTGGTTTAAAATGCCGTCCCTTACCTCCCAGGTTAAATTCAGTCCTTTTCCGTTTTTCTCCAGTTTTTCCACAATACGCACGCTTTGTTCATTGTGGTGAAAACCGTCTTCACACAGGGAATCCAGCAGAAATTCCCCGGCATGGCCAAAGGGCGTATGGCCTAAGTCATGGCCTAAGGCTATGGCCTCCACCAAATCCTCATTGAGCCGCAGGGCCTTTGCAATAGTCCTTGCATTTTGCGATACTTCTAAAGTATGGGATAATCTTGTACGGTAATGGTCCCCTCTTGGGGTCAAAAAAACCTGTGTCTTATTCCTTAAACGCCGAAATGACTTACAATGCAAAATCCTGTCCCTGTCCCGCTGAAAAACCGGACGGATATCGCAGGGCTCCTCTTCCCTTTCCCTGCCCTTTGAATGAATACTTAATGCAGCGTATGGACTTAACGTCTCCTGCTCCATTTTCTCTATATTTTCGCGAATTGTCATATATTGGCTCCAATCTGAAATTTCGCAGTTACAATTCACGGTCTAACCGCAAGCGGTTATCCCTTGAATTGCAACTTCGCGAGCCCATTTTAAGAATTTGCTACGCAAATTGGGGCTCGCTCACACTTGAATCATATTCTGGGCCTACCGTTCAGCAAGTGAACGGTTAGGCCATGAATGGTAACATTCCGCATACAAACCCCTCTAAATTATATATTCCATAAAAAAATTCTTTTTCCTTTTTTTTTACAATATTTTCAACAAAAAAAGATGTTTCCAATTTCCAAGGAACATCTTTTTAAATCATCAATGAGGGACACAACAGGTATGCACCATATCTAATGCCCCTGCCAGTTTATCCGCTGCAATCTGCCCCGGGGCAGAAGTTTTCCCCACAGAGCCAAATGTTAATGCGGAGCCAAACACTTCCCCCACAATCCTGCTTACCATGCCCTCCGCTCCCATGGACATGGTGACAATGGGACAGTCTTTATGTTTTTCCGAAAATTCGGCCGTAGCAGATAAAAGGGAAAGCACATCTTCTTTACACCGGGGCATAACTGCTATTTTTTGTATGTCCGCCCCCGACTGAAGCATGTATAAAAGCCTTCTTACAATTTCTTCTTTTTCCGGCGTCTTTTCAAAATCATGGTTGGATGCAATCACTTTTGCCCCCGCCTTATGTATTTTTTCTATTAAATCTTTAACCGTCCCTTCCTCCATAAAGGCTTCCACATCCACAAGATCCACAAATCCGCTTCCCGCCGCGGCAAGATTTATTTCTTTATATTTTTCCGGGGAAATCTGCAATTCTCCCCCTTCCTGCATTGTGCGGATTGTAAATAACAGGGGTATTTCCCCTAATGCTTCCCTAAGCATTCCCGCTGTTTTTATTACCTTTTCCTGGGATTTCACATCTTCGTACCAGTCTGCCCGCCATTCCGCCACATGAATGCAGCACTTTGAAATTTCTTTTGCCTTTGTAATAATCTGCGGGGTGGTTTTCTCTACAATAGGGACGCAGATTTTAGGTTTTCCCTCCCCGATTTTTATATTCCTAACTATGACTGGATTCATCCTCTGCCCCCTGATTTTCAATGGTAAACCTTTTTTCAATATAACGCTGGCAGATTTCTTCTATTTTGCGGAGCATGGAAATATCCCTCTGAATATCCCCCAGTTCTAAGGCATGGTCTGCCTCTTTGGATACCTGCAGTTCAAATGTTATCTCCCCCCGGCGCTTCATGACTTCGGAAATATTTATTTTATCGTCATTGCTGCTGGTAAACACCAGACAGTCTTCCATAAAAAGGGGAATGGATTCATTTACCGGGGCAAAAAAGATGTTATATACTTTCCGGGATAAGTTCTGCTGTATGCCTCCTGCCACAATAGTACCGTTTCCTTTGGAAATAAAAAGTATGGCATCGTACATCTCAAATGCAATTTTATTGACAGCAACATTGGCAGCCATAATGGCATAATCCACCATCTTCTGCCTCTCTCCCTCAGGAAATTTCCCATAATTAATCTTTACTACATCAAATCCAAAATTTTTCACAATTTTTCCGGCGTAATAAAGAAGAGGCTTATCCACACTATAATCCAATCCGGGAAATATTACTGCTAAATTTTTCATTTTCTTCTCCTCTAGCAAAGAAAAGGAAATCCCTCTCCCGAAAGATTTCCTCTTACACTATGCAGGAAAAGGGACTTGAACCCTCACGACATTGCTGCCACAGGCACCTGAAGCCTGCGCGTCTGCCAATTCCGCCATTCCTGCTCAAAACTAACAAAAAATATATTACCGTTTTTTTGCTCAGAAGTCAATAGAAAATAAAGAAATTTTAAAATAATTTTTTTGATTTTCATATTGACAGATACATAAGGATTTGGTATTATATTCAAGTCGTTGGAAATTTTTTATTGTTTCCTTGCGGAAGTGTCGGAACTGGCAGACGAGCAAGACTAAGGATCTTGTGAGCATTGCGCTCGTGTGGGTTCAAGTCCCATCTTCCGCACTGATGTTAGAGGGCTGAAAGCGTTGATTTTTCAGGGTTTTTGGCTCTTTTTAATTTCGTGAATGAAATTATCTTTTGGTCACTTTGGTCACTTTTCTGGCAAATTTCTTCTTCCAAGGCGTTCAATACCTTGTTATCGGTTTCCCTGCTATTTTCTATATTATAAATATAATGTTTAATTGTTGTTGATTCATCTGCATGTCCCAGCATATCTTTTACTATACTTATATTAACCCCATTGTGTAGCAGAGTAGATGCATAGGTTTTTCTTATCTTATGCATTGTCTTTACAGGAATTCCAATGTATTCACACCCTCTTTTGATTTGGGCATCTACTGCATCCGGTGAGATGCAAGTTCCATCTTTTACAAACAGGAAATCTTTATAACAATAACCATATTCTTTATTTATTATTTCTACCCGTCTGATTATTTCCTTTGCCCGATTCGTCAGCGGCAGCCATCTGTCCCCATCCTCTGACTTTGTATAATCCACAACATAAAATCCTTTACTTTTGATGCTATCCAGATTACTTGTATCGAATTCTTCTACAAGCTGTCTATGTATATGGATTCTGTCGTCAAGAATGTCCGATTTGCTGATTGCAAGAATTTCACCTTTCCTTGTCCCCAACTCAAAATCAAGAAGAATGGCTAAGGGAGCTGTATTTGATGGATTGTTTTCTAACCGTCTCTCCATCTCATGGATAAATAACTCCTTCTCCTCAGCCTGAAATACTTCCTTTTCACTTGACTTCTTACCACTGCTTGCAAATTTCTTCTTATTCACTTTGACACGATACGGATTTTTTTCTATGTATTCAGCATCCACAGCATATTCCAACGTCTGTTTTAAAATTCCACACATATTGTAAAATGCTTTCTTTTTTAAATGATGTGTTCCCAATATCGAATTGAAGAAATCATCAATGTTAATCTTGGTAAGACTTTTTAGCGGAGTTGCAATAAATTCTTTGTCCGGTTTATAAAATCGGTTCCAATCTGCCATCATCCGTTTGACTGTACCACTGTTTACTTCATTTACTTTATGTTTCATAAATTCATAAAACAGACTTTCCAAGGATAATGACGCTTTTGACTGTTCATTTTCATCTTCTCTACATGATGTATAATACTCGTAAATCATATCTTCTAAATCACATTTGCTTTTTCTTTTGATTTTTCTTCTATTGTGTGGTTTAGAAGTATCTGGCAGATAACTATACCAAACATTTTCTTTTTCATTAAACCATATAGAATATTGATGTTTCTTTAATATCTCCTCTCTTTTCTTCATTTCAATTTGCTCTTGCACATATGTTAAATCTATAATACCGTTTTCTTCTATATATTGCAATAAATCATTCTTATCTATTATAAATCTTCACACTCCATTTCAAAAAACTTTTTCTAATAATAAAAGGCATTGCATATAAGCAACACCTTTAATGTTCAACATAAATTATTCAATTATCTTTATTCTTCTGCCCTTTGAGGGTTCAATTTTCAGTTTTCCTTTTTTCACTAATTCATCTATAGCCGGTTTCACTTCTGTCACTTCATTATATTTCAATTCTTCCGCAATCTGTTTCACAGTGGGTGGATAATTGTTTTTATTAACAAAATCTTTAATATACTCAAAAACGTTATTCAATTTTTCTTCCATAATCTGATACTCCTTTACTCTCTTGAGTATCATTATATCCATTAATCAAAATTTTATGTAGGACAAGGAATTTTATCCCGTCCTACACATACTTGTATATACTTATTACTGCTTGATAGAAATTCTATCAACACCATCAAGAATCTTTGTAACTTCCTCTTTAATCTTCATCCAATAGATATTTCATCAATCCTCACAGCATATTTTATATAAAATCTCCCAGACAGTATCCAGACAGACTTTTTGTGTTGTCGTTATTGTCGCTGCAAACATTATGGTAGTATCATTATTTTGTCAATATCTTCTCTCTTCATTTTTTCCCTCCTTAAAAATATATCATCTGTATTGCTGTTTCTTCACTTCACGAATCAATCCCTTATATTCCGTCTTCAAATCCATTAATTCATCAGACAGTTTCTTATATTCTTCATATGCATCTTTTGACAATTTCAACTGCTCATTCAATTTATCTGAATCATACAGCATAAGCATCCTTTTTAATTCTTCATTTTCCTTTTTGAGACTTTCATTAATCCGTCTTAATGTCTTATTTTTCTGTTTTATTACATGAAACATATTTATTCACCTCTTTAAAACAGGAGAGTGCCGTATTTAGCACCCTCCATGATTATTTGTTACCGGTACAGCTTTGCGCCCCCAATACCTTTATTCATTATTTTTGATGAAATCCCCTCTGTCATACATCTCATTGTCTTACCGTCTTTGCAGACCGCATTTCTTATAATGCTTTCTACAGAATCTACAAACTCCTCGCTGTTTTTAACATTTGGTAAATTTATATCCCCGAATTCAATATTCACATTATTCGACGCGGTACTGCATGGAACTGTCAGCGGTGCGGGGGAGGGCAGGTTGTATATCATGTTTGCCGGATTCTGTGCAAATTCCCAAAGCCTCTTTGACATCTCGTTGGTAAATACCATGTCTCCCTGTTTAAGGGGAGTGAGGATGCTTCCGTCTGACAGTATTACTTCTGTCCCTTCTTCCTGTGTAACTGCCATCTGGTCATACGGGATATGTTTTGAACCTTTTGCAAATCCTTTAAGGGTTTTTGCCTTTGTCTTCCTTTTTGCGCTGGCAATTAAATTATTGTCATCTACCTCAACAACGTGTTCTGTTTTTAAAGGAGTGGCTGAGAATTTAAAATCAGGTGTATTGATTACCGGAATCCATGTAGATTCATCCTGTGATGCCTGTGTTGTCTGTGCCGTTTGTGATGCCTGTGCAGATGCATTGGATGCTGCAAGGTCAGCGGCAGACTGCATGGACTGGAGGATGTCCTTTATCTCAGCTATTGTTGTCTGCGTCCCCCTCTGGACATCAATTCCGTTATTGATTGCAGTCTGTATCAGCAGTCCGGCATTTGTTATGTCAGACCTCATGTTTACCCCAATCTGTGTAAGATATTCTTGTGCATTCAATAACGCATTCTCTGAATAAATATTGATATTAGAAATCAGACGGTCAAAATTATCTGCAAGGGCAGTAATCAGGTCATTGATTTCATCGCTGAGCGTATCTTCCAGGTCACGGAACATATCTTTTGTGTCAGAGATATATTTGTCATACTGAGCCTCCTGTAAACTTTTCTCAGCATCCGCCAAATCAATTTCAAGTTTCTGTATTTTTGTCCTGGATTCCTCAGACATGTCATTTTTGAATACAGACAGCTGTTTCCTGATATCTGCAATCTCCTTTGTCTTTTCCGCAATGGACTGCTGGTAATCATATGCATCCTTTTCTGCATCCAAAAGCTCCTCATATTCGCTAATGAGTTCCCTGATTTTATTCAGCAGGGCATCATAAGCCTGTTTATACAGGTCGATTACGGCATACTTTTCATCCTCTGCACCGGATATGCAGTCTTCATAGGCTTCTGCCAGTTTTCGTTTTTGTTCCAGAAGTTTGGAATTGTATGGATCATTGGCAATCTGCCCGTTGATTTTTTGTATCTGTTTTAAATAATCCGCTGCCTGTTCCTTGTATGTTTCATAATTGGAAACCCTTAAAGCGGCAACAGATTTACCGTTGTCCGTCAGCCCTCCGATATCATCACTTACAAGGTCTGTACGGGATAATTCCTGGACTGCGAAATTGACATCTTCCACAAGGTTGGAGATATTATCCTGGATATAGTCAAACCTGTTCCATTCAATTTCCCGTTTCTTGTTTGCATATTCCTGCAGGGAAAGCGTGGATTCGTCAATTGCATTTGTTACGTCATCAATCTTTTCTTTCAGTTCGTACCAGTCATCGGAAAATTCTTTAATATTCCCGCTTGATACAGCTTCATTTAAAGAATTTACCAGTGAACCGCGTTCTTCCGTCAGTTTATTAAGATTCTGCTGTTCGCTTCCCATCAGATGGTTATAAAATACACTGCTTGCAAGATAACCCTTTTCTTCATTCAGTGAAATGCGGTTGTTTAACTGTGCCGCCTGCTGTTCAAAACTGTGGAGCACATGCTCAAATTCCGTCTGGATGTTTTCAAACTTCTGTACAGATGATTCTGACAGCCAGCTTGTATATTCCTCCTGTGCAGTATTCAGGTCATAGGCTGCCTGTGTGTTTGCCTTTAACGCTTCATTATATTTGACAGCCGCATTGTAACCGGCAGACCCTTCTTTAAAATAAGATAAGTCTACTTCTTTTCCTTCTTTGACTGCCTGTTTAATCTTTTTCTTTTCTTTCTTGGTTATCCCGTCATCAGAATTTAAATTCTTTGACTTTTTAAGGTTTTTACTGGCAGATTTTAAGGACTTTTGTGATTCTTTTTCTGCATCCTGGTAGGCTTTAAGTGTATTTCCTTCTTCTTTTGTCTGCTTGTCGATTAATGCATTCTTTGCCGCTGAACCTACGGCATTGCCAAGTTTCTTATCAAGCAGTTCAATAGCCTCGCTGAATTTTTTGACTTTCTTTTCAGCTTTATCCAGCGGGAGATTATATAATTTCTCTGCTGTTTCCACAAATGAGGATGTGGATTCCTGTGCTTTGTCATACCATTCCTGATACTCTTTTATCTGCTCTTTAAGTTTTTCATCCTTTATGGATTCAATGTTAATTTTACCATTCTTTACTTTATTGCGGTATTTCTTGCTGAGGCCGGATGCATCCGCCTGTTTCATGTACTTGTTGTACGCTTTCCCATATGTGGAAAGCTGGGATTTCAGGGCAGAAGAGGCTTTCTTATAGTATTTATTGGTAAGACTGCCGGATATGGCTGTTTCTGCCTGGTTAATCCATTTGTCAAATTTATTCTGGAATTTTTTAATGCGCCTTTCAATCCAGTCAAAAAGTTCAGCTGTCGCATCCATTGCTGATTTTGCGGCACGTGAAGCTGAATTTGAACTGCTGTCAGAACCTGACTTGCCTGTTTTCGAACTTCCGTTTCCAGAATAAGATTTTTTAGTGGCAGGGTTTTTACCACCGGCTGTTCCGCTGGCATAAGCGTCACCCACTGTTCCCGCTGCATGTGAAGAGCCTTTTAATATGCGTTCTGTCTGCTCCTCATTAAATATGACTGTGCCTTTCGGCAGGTCGCCCAATGTAGGTGAATCTGTAATTTCATATCTGCCGTCTGGATATACAGTCATTTCTTTCTGCCCGTATTCACT
>CANRJF010000079.1 GCA_947630855.1 uncultured Lachnospiraceae bacterium | reverse complement strand
AGTTTATGAAAGTAGTCCGCAAGTACACCAGCTTTGAGGAACTCACCCCTACCCTGTTACGGGAGTTTGTGGAGAAGATAGTCGTCCACGAATCGGAAGCCCTTGACGGGAAACGCCGGGGAAAGCTCCGCAGACAGGAAATCGAAATCTATTATTCTTTTGTCGGCAAGGTAGAGCTGCCCGATACATAAAGCCCGACCTGTCCGGCAGTCAGCCGGATAGGAACGGCAAAATTTTTTACACTTCTTTTACTTCTTTATCTCACATGAGCAAATATGGGAGTATTATAACGGATTTGGCTGGAAGCGTCTTGAGGTATCCGGCAGGTACGGAGATATTTTTACGGCTAAAGATGGAATGAGGGGCGTGCGGAAGCGGATGGAATTTATCTGCCCGGAGGATATAGAGCGTGCGCTGGTAAATTCGGCGGAAAATTATTCCATCCGTGCCAGGATTATCCGCATGAATAACGAGTTCAAGACAAAGGGGGCTTATGTGGTTCCTGTGGCGGGGAATTTTTCACTGGGTTACAGCTACATGGAAGCGCCCCTGCACCCTGGGCTGATGTTTCAGGTAAACAATATGGAGACGGAAAGCCATCTGGCAGAGGAAATGCAGCAGAAGGGGTTTTTGTTTCCGGTATGCCGGGCAAGGACGGAAGAACAAAAGACATGTTATTTTGGGTTTGGGGAGCCGCCCATAGGCGGGCCGCTTAAGATGCTGTTTGTAATGCACGATACCGTGCAAAACAGCCTGCCGGGAGCCAAATGGGAGTATCTGTCAAAAGAGGGATGGAGGGAGCTGCATCCTGTGGATGATACGGGAGGGTTTGACCACACAGGGCTTCTTTCCTGGTATGGTAGGGAGGATATCAGGCGGGCAGTCCTCTTTGGGGAGGAACTGTTTTGGATACGCCTTAGCGACAGGAATGGGCAGGAATTGGACGCCATGTGGGAAAGCTGCCCCAAAATCGAAGGGATTTATCCCAATGCAACCAGCGTGCTGGGAATTGAGACGGTGGAGGAAGTATTTCGGATAGAGCCTCATGCCCAGGAAAAAAAGATACAGCTCTCCTATACGGATATTTACAGGCTGGAAGTTAAGGTCTTAGGAAACGCAGATTACAGGCACGGCTTAGGCCAGAACTGGGAGCTGTGGACGGAAGTGGAGGAGCTTTGCGCAGACAGTGGCGCCAGAAAGGAATATATTGCAGACAGGCGGAACGGTATCCTGACATTTCCCAAATGTATGGATGCGCCGGGCAGAAACGAGCAGGATGAGATTGAAATTTATGTAAGATACGGTTACTGCCGCGGGGAGCAGGGCAATGTGGGGGCAGGGGAGATTAACCGCCTGGATCGGACAGTGGGCTTTATTAATACTGTGTTTAACCCTATTGCGGCAATGTGCGGCCTTCCCGAGGAAACAGCCATGGAGGCTGTAAGAAGGAATGCAAATCTGCTGCGCCACGGGGGGCGGTGCGTTTCCGCAGTGGATTATGAAGATATGGCAAGGGAGGCAGCATGGGATATCAGCAAGGTAAAATGTTTTCCCGGATTTGATAAAACAGGGAAACGCCAGCCGGGAGCCGTAACCCTTGTAGTGCTTCCGGGAAACTACGGGGAGAGCTTTTACAGCTTTGAACGTACCCGGGAAAAAATTTACAGTTATCTGTCGGCGCATATGGATGAAAATATCGTGAATCTGGGGCGGTTCCATATTGTGATGCCGGAACTAATCCGCATGGATGTGAAGGTGGTTCTGGAGCTGGCGCAGGAGAAGGAAGTTTTTGCCGCTATAAAAAGGGTAAGGGAAGAACTGGAGCGTTTTTTGGACCCGCTTAAGGGGAATTTTTACGGGGACGGTTGGGAGATAGGCACGCTTCCTGACAAGAATCAGATTACCCATGCGTTAAAGCAGGTGGAGGGCGTAAAGTATATCCGCCAGCTCTCCCTGCGAATGTACCGTTACGGGCGTTTTGAGGAATATGAAATCAATGAGGAGCGGTTTCTGCCATTTTACCGGCTGCCCAAAAGCGGTTTTCACGAAGTAGTGGCAGAAACCTGACAGGATAGGAAAAAGGAGCATCAGCCATGTTCTATCATTTGAATTTGGATGACAAATCATTTCAGGAAATTGAGAGCGATGCGGTATTTGCAATACCGGGGAAATGCCCTGACTGGACCAACTACAACCAGTCAGACCCGGGGATTATGCTGCTTGGGCTTCTCTCATGGTTTAAGGAGATACAGCAGTATCAGATTAGCCAGATGAGCGGATGGAAGAGGCAGAAATATTTAGATCTGCTGGGCATAAAAATCCGTTATGCCAGGCCTGCTGTGGGAGCCGTGAGCGTGGAGCCTTCGGCAGGATTAACAGGCAGGCAGGTTCCGCTTCTGGAAGGAACACGTTTTTTTGCAGGGGACATGGCGTTTGAGACGGTGCAAAAGGAGTGGATTCATCCCATCCGGCTGATTGGGGCATATATTCTCTGCGGAGATTTGCTGGACAAGTATGTGAATATTGGGAACAATCTGGGAAAAAAGATGCGCCTGTATCCTTTCGGAGAATATCCCCAGACAGGAAACTGCTGCTGTTTTATTATGGACAGAGCCTTTTTACAGAAAGCAGGGACGGTTATTTCCTTTGATATCCGTACCGATTACCAGGTGAGCCGCAATCCCATCAAAGAGGATTTTATTCCCCTGGCAAAGCTTAAATGGGAATACCAGTCTGTGGATGGGTGGGAGGAACTGCCGGTGGATTTTGATACCACATATGCATTTCTGCAAAAAGGCAAAATCGGGTTCCATTTACCGAAAGAGATGGTGGAGGATAAAGAATACAAAGCCTTTCAGATTCGTGTGACATTGGTGGAAAATGATTATGATGTTGCCCCTCTCATAGAGAATATGTATTTTAATGAAATAGAGGTAAAGCAGCAGTATTCCTACTGTGATTATGAGGATTATAAGATTATGCCTGTGGGTGACGAGGATATCCTTTCCGTAAAGAGCAGCCTGTATCTGGCAAAATACGGTCAAAGGGAGCTGTACCTTCATAAGAAGGGGGGCTGGATTCCCACACCGATTCTTGACAGGAAAGAGGAGGAGGACGGGGATACCGTAGTGTATTTTGCAAGGCCGGGCTGGGCAAAGGCAGGGAAATGCCTAAACTGCCGGCTGGTGGTTTTTGAAAAGGAGTTTGAAAACAAGCACTTCCTTGGGGTGGGGAATGGCTTTGCCAGCCAGGAATACCGTCTGGATTTTTCGGATATTTTGTATGATGAATTTGAGATTATGGTCTGCGACAGGCGCGATGGCAGGTTCTATCCCTACCAGCGGGTAGAGGATTTTGACGGATGTAAGCCGGAGGATGCGGTATATGTCCTGGATATGGCAAGAAACAGGCTGATTTTTGGCAACTGCGAAAACGGGATGGCGCCGGACGGTGATATCCTTCTGCTTCGCCTTAGGGAAAGCGGCGGCAAGTCAGGCAATATCAAGGCAGGAAAAATCCGGGAATGTGAACCTTATCCAGCCCTTTCCGTAAGGCAGTATGAAATGACTTACGGCGGGAGGGACAATGAAACAATCGAGGAATGTTATGAAAGGTTCAGGCAGGAGTTAAAGAAGATTAACAGAGGCGTTACGTATTCCGATTATGAGAAACTGGTGAAGCAGACGCCGGGGCTTTTGATTTTGGACAGTAAGGTAATTCCCTTATCAGCAGAGGCAAAGGGCGGGGAAAATTTACCTGAGAACGAGATTTCTATTGTGGTGCGGCCCTTAAGCTACAAAGAGCGGGACACTCACTTAAGCGATAAATACAGGCAGAACCTGGAACAGATGCTGGATAAAAGGAAGATGATAGGCACTTCCATAAAGATTTTAAATCCGGAATATGTAGGTATTTCCGTTTATGCGGAAATTGTAATCCGGCCCCAGTTTACCGGGGCGGAGAAAATGATAGAAGAGGCAGTGCGTTCCTATTTGGATGAAACTTCCTGGGAAATCGGCAGGACGGTTTCAGGCAGTGCAATTTATGGAATTATTGATATTCTGCCCTGTGTGTGGAAGGTAAAAAACCTTACGGTAGGGGCAAGAGGCCGTGGATACCGCCATCTGGTGAATGGAGACGTGCAGCTTCCGCCAAATGGGCTGCCTTATTTGAAAGATTTGGATTTTCGTATATATACATCAGGCAATGCGGAGGGATGGTAATGTGGAGAAACTGGAATATTTCGTATTTAACAAAAAGAAAGATTATAAGTCCGGGTACCGCAAGGGAATCCAAATTTCCGATGAAGGGCTTGCTTTAAAGGAGGGGGCTTTAGAAAGCGGTATTTTTATTTCACGGCTGTTAGACTGCGGGGAAGAAGGAAATCAGTGGAACCGTGCGGTGATACAGAGTGAAGGATACGGGGATGATTCCATTCGGTTTTATTTTTACTGCAGTGATGAAGAGCAGACGGCGGTGGATGGCAGGATGTATTCATGGGAGGAATTGATTCAAAGCAAAAAAATTTCGCCAAAGAAGAAGCATCAGGCAATGGAGCCGTATCTGGCGCATATGGTGCAGAACCCCCGGGACGTTATGCTCTACCGTGCCAGGGGAAGATATCTGTGGATAGAGATACAGTTATTCTGCCAGGCGGGATTCCTCCCCAAAATACGCCATATGAAAATCTATGCAGGGAACCGCAGCTTTTTGAATTATCTTCCCCTGATTTATCAGACGAAGGGCAGAGAGGATTTCCTTGGCAGGTTTTTAGGGTTGTTTGAAGCCGTTTATCAGGATTTTGATGAGAAAATAAAAAATTCTGCCAGGCAGCTTGACCCAATATCTGCGGAACCGGAATTTTTACACTGGCTTGCCAAATGGGTGGGAATTTCCAATGCGCATCTGTGGCAGGAAGACAGGCTTAGGATTTTGCTAAAGGGAATTGTAAGGGAAAACATGATTCGGGGAACCAGGGAATATATGGAATATGTGATTGGCATTTTTACCGGAGAACGCCCCTTCTTTCTGGAATACTGCGATATAGAGCAATACAGAGACAATGAGGCGGCATACAGAAGACTGAAGCGGTTTTATGCCCATGGGCCTTATGAGGTGAGCGTGCTTGTGCGGGAACAGGCTGTGCCCACGGTAAGGGAGCAGCAGACGCTGAAAAAATTGATTGATGACATTAAGCCCGCCCATATCCGTATACATCTGATTATTATGCGGCAGGGCATTTATCTGGGAAAAAATGTATATGTAGGAGTGAACAGTACGCTTGTTGCCTATGAGCGTGCAAATTTAAACGGGGTGGCTGCGATTCCGTCTATTGTGGGCATGGCAGAACCCGGGAGAGGAGGGAATGAACTATGAAGAACCTAAAGAGCTTTCCATTTGAGAGAAACAGGTATTTTTATGGAAAGCTGCTGTCGGTAGAAGATTTTGAGACAGAGCAGAAGTATTTTAACGATAAGCGCAGGACGATAAACCGCTTCCTGTTTGGAACCGGCGTGGTCTGCGGGCTTGGGGTCGTAGAGGTGGATGATGAAAGCATTTCGGTGGAGCGGGGCCTGGCTTTGGACTTTGCAGGACGGGAAATTGTGCTGGATGAGCCGGTGGTAAGAAAGATTACAGAGCTGGAAGGCTATGGAGGCGCACAGGATGAAGGCTTTTATTATCTGTGCCTGGAATACCAGGAAGAAGCCGCGGAGCTGATGCATAACGTGACAGAGACAACGGGCAGAAACAGCAGCGAATATAATAAATACAAAGAGGGATACCATCTGTTTGTGACACAGGAGGAGCCGGAGCGGGAGACATTCTCTCCAGCCCGTCTGTACGAAGACCGCAAGGTGGTTTTTGACGGGCAGGGCATAAAAATCTGCCAGGTGATGCCAAAATTTTTGGAGATGGGAAAGGACACTGTCTTAAGGATTGAAATTGAACATGCCAGCGTGCAGGACATTTCCTTTGAATATGAACTGGAGCTTTCCTTTTTGACAAACGGGGAAGGAAACAGGGTGCATGTTTCTTTTCAGGAGAAGGATTGGGAAAAAGGTAAGAAATGCCAATTGGAAATCCCTTTAAAGGCGGCATGCGTCAATGATGTGTGGGCTGAGATTTCTCTGGTAAAAGGAAGCTTTAAGCTTCAGGTGGGGGAAAGAGAGTACACGGAAGCCAAGAGTTTTGTCAGCCGGACGCTTATCAATGATGGGGATATTTATGAATCCTTACAAAAAGAATATTATAAAACCGCTATGGATTATATTATGGGAAACACATTTTTGCAGGGGATTTATCTGGCAAAAATCTTTGTTGTCCGTGCAGGTGATCTCTGCCTGATTCAGCGGATTGAGCCGCTGCCTTTTGGGCAGAAAATTATGCACACCGAAATCTCTTCGGCTATGATTGGCAGGCTTGTGGAGGATGTGGAAAATCTAAAGGAGGCAAAGCTCTTAGAGGGGGAAAGCAAGAGGGCTAAGGAGGAGAAAAAACCTTTAAAAGCTGCTTATGGGAAAGTGGAATTTAATGTGAAGCATGTGCGCCCGGGAGAAGTATTGTATTCTGACGAAATCGTGCATGGACTGGGCTTTGGCCCCGTTACCATTGAGCTTGGCTATGAAGTGGATGATGAATTTTCCCAGGAGCCACAGATGATGTTCGGGGATGCCTCACTGTTTCAAAATCAGTATGGATTCCAGGCGTCTTTAGGGGCAAGGCTGAATCCGTCAAGAGGAACTTTTGAAATTGGTCTTAAAATCATAAAAAACAACAGTGCAAAACGTGTGCGGGTATATTGGACTGCATTGTACAACGAAGTACACAGGTCAGAGGCCGCCAGGAAAAAGAGGATTTATTTACAGCCGGATAATCCCAACATATATACGGGAGAGAGCATGACCTTTACGGCGGTTTTGGAGGGCTTTACGGACGAACGCCTGCAATGGACGGTTAAAGACCGCAACGGCGGAACCATTGATAAAAATGGAAAATATACAGCGCCGGAGATGGCAGGCATCTATCAGATTATGGTATCAAGCAAAGCTTATCCAGATATAAAGGCTTCGACTTTTGTAGTGGTACGTGAGAAAGAGTGAGTTGGATATGATAATTAGTTTTCAGGACGAGAAATATGAACTGATTTCAAAAATCAAATCGGCCGGTTCAGGAGCCATCGATTTGTATATCGCCTGTGATACTTTCGGTGAGGAGGACGGCAGGTATACGGTTGCCTGTGTCAAAGATATGGAACTGGCAAGGAAGCTGGTTCCGGTGACTACAAAGAACAATGTCAGCTATACCTTTAAAGACCTTAAAACCAGTTTTAATGCTGATGGGAAGTATTATGTAGTCTTTGGCTATATCACCGGGAGAACCCTGCAGCAGGTGTTGGAAAAAGGCAATTATAATCTTATGGAACGGTTACAGTTGATGAAGAATATATTTGCACAGATATACCTGTTAAATATGCCGGAATGCTTTTTGTATGAGGTGCTTCGGAAAGACAATATTGTGGTGGGAGACGATTTGAGTGTACGCTTTAATTATTTCTTTACGGAAGTGGATTATTACTGGAAGGTGCAGGAAAAAGACTGCATAAACCGGCTGGGCGGACTGGTGCAGGAGTTGTTTGCACGGGAAATCGAACAGAAAAGCTCCCACGAGCTGATAAAATATGCAAAGGATATAGAAGGCGGGGGCTTTAACTATCTGTGGGACTGCTATGTGGCTTATGACAATATTTTTGAGTCTGTACTGATAAAAAGCGAACAGCAGGAGTTAAAGCCCGGGCGGATCTGGTGGCGCGCGTGGGAGGGGCTTAAGAAAATTTTTCCCCAAATCCGGGCATTGCTGGCGGTTGTTTTAATCGGAGCGGCGGCTTTGTACCTGTTGATAAATCTGCCAAATCCGGTATTGTCGGATAACGGGATTTCTTTCCAGAGCATAGGAACTCTAAAGATTCAGGAAAATGGGCAGCAGCAGTAAGCAGGGAAGGCATGTTTTAATATTTTAAAAGTTATGATCCTGACAGGAGGGATGTAACATGCAGGGCGGATTCATTGGACATACGGCAAAAAAATTATCACATATTCTGACAGCCCCCATACAGGCGCTGTTTCGCAAGGCAAAGGGAATATTCAGCCCGGATTCTTTTGCCTCAAAGGTTTTAAGTGACGTACGTAATGGAGTTAATCAGAAAAAAAATAAAAAGGAACGGACGATTCAGGACTATTTTTCCATTGGGAATTATTATGTGCTGAAGAAGCTGGTATATTTTGTAGGAATTTTGGTGGTTATCCTCCCTATTTTGTATGTAAAGCTGCTCCACCCAATCCTGATATCATATTTTTTTACAAAGACTATGGCAGTCAATTCCCCGGAAATGATTGGATACAGCGGTAAGGTTGAGCTTTTGTCAGAGGAAGACGGGACACTGATTTTCAAAGGCAGGATGGAAGAGGGAAGAATTAACGGGAATGGGAAACTCTATACCTATTCGGGGGCGCTTTTATATGAGGGGGATTTTGAGATGGAAGCCTATTCCGGTGAGGGAGAGCTTTACTATGAAGATACGGGAAACCTGTGTTATAAAGGAAGTTTCCTGCTGAATCAGTATGACGGGCAGGGGTTCCTTTATGATGAAGAGGGAAACTTAATATATAAAGGAGATTTTAAAAACGGCCTTTACGAAGGGAACGGCACATTGTATTTCCCCAATGGGCAGGAGGAATATGTGGGCACCTTTGTGAAAGGGGAGATGGATGGAAAAGGAGAACTTTATGATGAAGAGGGAAATATAATTGCCCAGGGAGTTTTTGAAAATGGAGAGCCTCTGCTGCAGGATGCCTCCTTAGAGGATGAAAAGGGAAATGTCCTTTACGAAGGGACGGTTAATGCAGACGGGGAATATGAAGGTGAAGGAAAATTATATGAGGATGGGGTACTTGCCTATGACGGTGAGTTTTCAGAGGGAGAAAAGGAAGGCGCCGGGACGGAATATGATGAGGAAGGGAACGTGGCATATGAAGGGGAATATGTGGACGGAAAAAAAGAAGGCGCCGGAAAAGAATATAATGAGGAAGGGAATGTGGCATATGAAGGAGAATATGTGGACGGAAAAAAGGAGGGTACCGGAACGGAATATGACGGAGACGGCAATGTTGTATATGAAGGGGAATATGTAGACGGAAAAAAGGAAGGTACCGGAACGGAATACAATGAGGAAGGGAATGTGGCTTATGAAGGAGAGTTTGTAAAGGGAGAAAGGGAAGGTTTTGGAACAGAGTATGACCAGGAGGGCAAAGTCACCTATGAAGGGGAGTTTGTCAAGGGAGAACACGAGGGAAACGGAAAACTCTATGATGAAAAAGAAAATCTCCTGTATGAAGGAGGGTTTGTCAAAGGAGAAAAAGAGGGCAGCGGAAAGGATTACGATAAAGACGGAAACCTCCTGTACGACGGAACTTTTAAAGAGAATCAGTATGATGGGACAGGAATACTCTATGATGCAGAGAAAGGAGTGGAAATTTATGCAGGCTCCTTTGTAAAGGGTAAGTACCAGGGGAGCGGCAGGCTGACGGATGCCGAGACGGAAAACCTTCTGTATGACGGAGAATTTTATAAAGGCGAATACACCGGCGAGGGAAAACTGTATCATAAAACCACTGGAAATCTCATATATGAAGGTGGATTTTTATATGGGGAGTATTATGGCAGGGGAAAGGAATATGATAAGGACGGTAATCTGCTTTATGAAGGAGATTTTATCCGGGGGGAATATTATGGAACGGGAACCCGTTATGAGGCTTCTACCGGAAAAATCCTGGAAACCGGACAGTTTAAGAAGGGAGAGTTTATAGGTGAATTGCTGCCGGAATCTGAACTGGAGGGAACGGAGGCTGTTATAGAGGAAGAATGGGAGAGACAAAAAGAAGGAATTAATGTCATAGAATAGGAGGGATAAGATGGCGGATTATGCAAAAATTGCGGATACCGGAAATGGTATTTTAACGCTTTTAAAAGAAGCGCTGATTCCGGAGCTGTTAAACAGCCCTGACCAGATTGGACTCTGTTCTCCAGAAGACCATGGCGATTTTGCTGTGGGGGTATGGCTTTATGATATTAAAACAGATACCAGTGTGCAGAACCATGAAATGACGAATATCGGCAGGAATGCCCAGCGTTATCCCTCTGTTTATCTGACGCTGTACTATATGATTACCCTGTATATGCAAAGTGATTTAAAGTACCGGGCACTGCAGGAGCATCAGATTATGGGGAGGATTGTCCAGACCCTCCATGACAAGGCAGCTATTGATTCGGAGACGTTTGTACCGGTTGATGTTCCGGGTGGAGGGAATATCCGTATCCAGATGCAGAATCTGGAGATAGAGGAAAAGATGCGTATCTGGACCATACCCAATGCTGCGTACAGGACATCACTGTGTTATACGGTAGGGCCTGTGGAAATCAAGTCTACAAGAGAGAAAGCCGTAAAGCGTGTTCAGCAGATTCATTACCGGTATTCGGAAAAGGAGACAAAGGAAAATCGTATTTTGGAGGATTGAGAAATTATGGGATTATGTGTGACGGGAGGGGCGATGATGACCTGTTCTTTTGGGATGGCGCCCTCCACGCTGAATGTTTTGCCAACGGCAAGAACCATGTCGGCAATGCCTCTTGCGACAATTGCCGATAATATACCCATGGTGAATATTATGCCCTTTGGGATGTGCCAGAGCATGGCAAATCCCATGGTAGCTGCGGCGACCGCTGCGGCCATGGGAGCGTTGACCCCTATGCCCTGCATACCGGTTCCGGCAGGGCCCTGGGCGCCGGGGGTTCCCCAGGTACTCATAGGCGGTAAGCCGGCGCTTAATAACATGTGTAAGCTGACATGTGCTTATGGGGGAATGATACAGTTTACCAATCCGGGCTGCCAAACAGTGCAGCTTTAAGAACAGTCTGATTCTGAGGGAAAAAAGTATGAATAAAAAAGGTTTGTATGGCATCCTGTGCATTCTGCTTATGGCGCTGGCCGGATTTGCAGCAGCCAGTCTGTATGGGAGAAGCATAAAGTTAAATTATATTGAGCAGATTCATTTACAGGGAGGATATTTGTATTATGTAGACAGGGAGGATAAGGACAGCTTAAAGATTATCCGTTCTGACCCCCAGGGAAAAAATGGGGAGATGATTATCTTTCAGAAACATGTGGGGGAGCAGTACCGTATTATCAATCAGATTTTTTATGATGAGGAAAATAATGCCTACGTGATAATAGAAGAGACGAATGTGACATCATGGAATGGAGTAAGCAGTAAAATCTATCGGTGTGATTTTGACCACGGCAGATTGGAAGAGACGGGATATGACCTGACCGAGGACAGAAGAAAGTACGCCAAGATATCCATACAGCGTATTCGGGACGGAAAACTTTTTTATATCTGTGTTCCTGATTCAGATACATCCTCGGGCAATGCCTGTCTGTTTACGCTGGACGCAAATGGCAGGAAAGAAAAACAGGATGAAATTCACCTGGAATACCCCAACCTGAATGCACAGTTTTTCCTGAACAAAGATAATATCCTGTTGTGGACGGATTATGCAGGGCAAATTTATGCAAAGGAACTTGGAACGGAAAACTACCTGGAAATAGAAGGAATTACCGGGAAAAAAGGCGTGGTGAAAAGCATTTGCAACGATGGAAAATATGCCTATGTGCTGGATTATGCTTCGGAGTGTATTCGATGTATTGATTTGCGGGAGCAGACTTCACAGGTTCAGTTTTCGGCAGAGGAAATCCAAAAGCGGTATCCGGATTTCACGTTTCGGGAGCTTCATAATCTGGACTGTATCCAGCAGGGCTTTTGTGCAGGCGTACAGGATGAACAGGGAATGCTTTCCATCTGCTCATATTTTAATGACAGGCATGAAGACATAGACAGGATTTACCTTACATTCCGTTCCGGTTTTTTGCGGATGTTCTGGGTATATGTGGTGATACTTATTACAGCGGTGCTTTTAAGCGTTTACTGGCTGTTTCGGGTCAAATACCATTTCCAGTCCATTCTGGTTAATCTTGGTTTGATTTTCCTTCTGGGACTTGTGGTAATGGATGAATTTTTGGAAAGCTGGATTGACCAGTCCATGTGCGTACAGTTAGAGAGTACGCAGACCTTGTCGTTGTCTGCGCTGGGCAAAGTGCTTAAAGAGGATATTATCAAGAATATTGAAACGAATGCAGAGGAATTACCCTCCGGGAACAGGGCACTGGTGCTGAGCCATTATGAAGCTGACGACGGGGCAGGTACATCCAGCCTGCCATTATATAGTTACAGCGTCCTATGCGCAGATGAAGAGGGACAGTTGTATGTGATACAGCGGCGTTCCGGTGGAATGGGTTTATACCCCGGATGTTTTAAAATCTGTTTATGAAGCTTACAATTCCAATAAGGTTGTGAATATAAGCCATGAAAACAGGAACGGAAAGCTGAATAACCAGTTTATTCCCATCGTATTAAATAATAAAACAAAGTATGGGCTGCTTGTGGTTACCGCAGACGGAAACAGGCTGGATTACCAAATCTGGTATTATCAATGGAATATGAAGCAAGTATCCTCCACGCTGCTGTTTACGCTGACGGTTATATTGATGGTAATTTTATATATCTTTTTAAAGCCTTTAAAAACTTTACGGGGCTGTGCGGAAAAGATTGCCGCCGGAGAATTAGGCGTGACTGTGGAGGTGCGGGGGCATGATGAAGTTGCGAATATCTCCCAGGCATTTAACAAAATGTCCTTAGAGATTGCAAAATATGTGGAAGATATCAAGAGAATGTCGGATGGTTATTACAAATTTATTCCGGCAAAAATCCTGGAGCTTTTGGGAAAGGAATCCATTCAGAAGGTTAAGCTGGGAGACCAGATGACAGGAGAGCTTACCATTCTGTCTCTCCATGCCATGGATTATTCCCGGCAGCAAGGGGCTTTTTCCCCGGAGGAGGTCTATACGAATATTAACAGGGTTTTGTCCCTGTTTGTGGAGATGATTGACACCCGCCATGGCGTGGTGGAGCATTTTGAGGATACCGGGCTCTCGGCATTCTTTACCGTAAACAGCAGTGAGGCATTGGACGCTGCCATTGACATCCAGCGTCTGCCAAAGTCCCAGGCGCCCGGCAGTAAAAGAACTATTGCCATCAGTTATGGACAGGTTACCATCGGCGTGATTGGGCATGAGAAGCGGATGGAGGCCACAACCATTTCCACCCATTCCGACCTGGCAAAGGCACTCTGCTTAAAGGGGGACAAATACGGCGCCCATATTCTGGTGACCCATCTTGTCTACAAACAGATACCGGATTTTGAGAAGCATTACCATGCCAGATATCTGGGAAATATTTATCTCTCTGCCGACCATACATATGAGAGGATTTATGATGTTTATGACGGAGATTCCGAGGAGGAATTTTATTATAAAGATCTGACCAGGACCTTGTTTGAACAGGGCGTAGGGCTGTTTGTGGCAAAGAAGTTTTATGAGGCGCGGCTTGTGTTTGTGGAGGTGTTGAAACAGCACCGGAAGGATAAAGCAGCAAAAGAGTATCTGTACCGGTGTGATAAATATTATAGACTGCCGGCAGATGAGGATACGGAAACAGTTATTGAGAAGTTCTGACACATTGGATGATTCGTCCATGGAATTATGGAGGAAGGTTGAGAAGTGCAGGGATGGTAAGCCTGCACAGGAAGTGATACAGATAATTAAGTTTTTTTTGAATGAATAGCGATGTAAATAACACAAATTGACTTATTGCAAATATAGAAAAAGGGTGAATGGAGAAATGGATTTTTTTCAGAGAAATGAAGAAGAAGTATGTAACAGGCTTGTGAAAGTGCTGCGGTGGATGACATTGGTTTTCCCGGTTTTGTTTCTGGCAACGGCTTTGGGAGTTTTTCAGATTAAGTACAAAGATTTGGCAATTCTTACGCCCATTGGATGTATCTGTACCCTTGGGCCCGAAATTGCTAAAAGGGCAGGACTGCCCACAAAAATTATGAAATATGTGAGCGTGCTGTGCGTTGGAATAATCGTTATGCTTCTTGGGGGAAATTCAGCCATTGGAATCTATATGACGTACGGTCTTGCCATGCTTTTTAGCTGTATGTTTTTTGATAAAAAATTTACTAAACAGATATCTATTATAAGTTATTTCTTATTGGTTATATCCCTGTATCTGCGTTCAAGGAATGTTCTCCAGATTGAGTATCCCACTAACATGGAATGGTTTTTGACACGAACGGCAGGTTTTACAATTGAACAGATTATTATGAGTGTTGTATTCGTCAATGTGGCGGGCAGTGCCAGGAAAATACTGGAAAATCTTTACAGCGCAAAACAGGTAGCGCAGGTGGTGGAAAAATGTGAAGAGGCGTCTGCAAGGCTGGTGGGAGTGGTGAATGAACTGGAAGAAAATATGAGGGAATCAAAGAATGTGAATGACAGAATTGTAGATTCTGCACAGAATACGTCCGAGGATTGCACCAACAGTTTGCAGCATACGAATTCCATGCAGCATTCCATAGAAGAGACGGTTCATGCGGTGGAATCCATAGATGAAAGGACAGAGGAGTTGCTTAATATATCGGATGATATCTGTAATCAGATGGAGCATTATGCGGAGATTATGAACCGGGCAGTAGGCACTATGACCGACATTGCAGATAAGGCAAAAATGACAGGAAATTCTGTCCAGAATCTTGCGCAGGGTATAGATGAGATTTCCGGATTTGCCAAGGAAATCACCGATATTACGTCGCAGACCAATCTTCTTGCGCTGAATGCGTCGATTGAGGCAGCCCGTGCGGGAGAGCATGGCAAAGGTTTTGCGGTTGTGGCGCAGGAGATACGGGCTCTGGCGGAACAGTCAAAGGAATCCAGCGACTCTATCGGGATGGTGGTTTCGAAGGTATTTTCTCTTTTGGAAGAAGTAAAAGAATCCAACGAGCAGAATTTAAATTTTGTGGCTTCAGGAATTGAACAGATATCGGAGGCGGGGAGAGAGGCCAAGACCCTGGGGCAGCTGCAGACAGATTCAAGGCAGAAGACGGAACAGATTGCTATGAGCAGCAGCCAGACGAAGGAGCGCAGCCTGCAGGTCAGCAATATGGCAAGGCAGATGGAGGAACTGGTTTCAAATTCCCTGTCACGCGCAGAAACGATTGTGGAGGAAGCCAACAGCCAGGCAAAGATTACCGGCATGACAGGAGAGACTTTTTCTGCCGTGAAGCATATAGCCAATGATTTGCTGGAGTTGAGCAAGATTGATAAGGGACAGTAATGATGATGCAAAAAGGGCAGATGGATATTCCGTCTGTCTTTTTTCTGCCTTTAAAAATACCTGAAGTTTTCAAAGTAAACACTTTTTTTAAAAAAATCTGTATCTCGTGACCAAAGTATTGATTTTTCCACAGGAAATCATATAAAATAACAAAAAATATCTCAATATGAATCGCTATGGCACATATATGAGGATATTATAAAAAAGAGAGGGGCGGAAAATTTGAAAAAAAAGATATACCAGACAGCGGTTATTTTCGGTATGGCGGCAGTTCTTTTCTGCCGGGCGGCAGAGGGCACTGTCAAGGATAACAGAAGGGAGATTATTTTAGGGAATGAGACTGTCTCAGACAGTGAGGAAGCGGCGGAAACCGAATGGCCGGAGTGGGAAACGCAGGAAATCACGGAAAGCAGAATGAATTTTAACAGTGAAAAAGAGTTGGAAGAATCTGAAACAGAGATTCAAGAACCTATAAGCAGGAAAGATCCGGTCATCAATGCATCCCAATGTCTTTGGGGAACCTGGAGGCTGACACAGAAATTTTGGGGAGGAGAGGGTTTTTTGGACTGTGAAGATGGGGATGAGATGAAAGATTTGGAAGCTACTTTTCTACCGGATAAAATAATTTTTGGAAATACAACTGCGGAGGTTACAAAGTATGCGTCCAGATTGGCGGGTGTTTACAAAGGGGATGATGAGGAGTTAAAATATGCTGCCGGTTATCCTGTGGGCGATGCCCAGCTATGTGGAATAAAGGGCAACTATGTACTGGAAGTTGCTGCCAGCTTTGATGGGAATGCCATTGTAAATTATCCAGATTCGCTTTTCAGGAGGGTTACATTGATTTCTGATGAGGAAATGATTTTATTTGACGGGAATGCAAGATATAAGGCAGTAAAGATACAGGGTTGTGAAGTGGAAGAGGATGCGGGTTTTAAGGTGTGGGAGAGTTTTGCAGAATTTGCACAGGGATGTTGGAAGATTACAGAAGCAATCGGGTCCCAGGATGGTTCCGAAATCAATGACGGGGAAATTGGAGAGCTTGTAGGGGTTTATATAATTAATTTTCTATGCTGCAGAGGGTATTCTTCAAATGATGACAAGGTAAGAGAACTTGCGGAATGGCTGGATATTTCTGATAAAAGCTCTCTAGTGGTGAGTTATGAACTTAGTGAAAATTTTGAATGGGATGAAATGATAATCAGAGATGAAATGCATGCGATTTTTATAAAGGGAAATGCATATTATCTGGCAGAAAGGGAGTCTTCGGAAAATCCAATTTATTATGAGACATTTTAAAGAGCAATACGCGTAGAGATGTTGTCTTGCCAGTATTATAGTAAATGACATAAGAAATTGCAAACCCAAAATGAATTCATTTGGAAAAAAAGGAGGAAGATAATTTACGATGGAAAGGCAACAGCCTTTTTTGTTGACAAAAACGAAGAATACCTATATATCAGCCAGATTCCATT
>CANRJF010000078.1 GCA_947630855.1 uncultured Lachnospiraceae bacterium | reverse complement strand
TAGTACATTCCGATTTCCGGATATCCTTCTCTGTGAGCTACGCGAGCCATAGCAAGATACATACCAACCTCAGAACATTCTCCTTCAAAGTTTGCACGAAGGTCAGCAACGATATCCTCACTTACTCCCTTTGCAACGCCTACAACATGTTCTGATGCCCAGGTTTTATCACCTTCCTGTTTGGTAAACTTATCAGCAGGTGCTTTACAGATTGGACATTGCTCCGGTGCAGAATCTCCTTCATGGACGTATCCACAAACATTACATACAAATTTAGCCATTTTTAATTCTCCTTTTCTTTAAAAAATATTTAATATCCGTGTACAACAGGCAAAATAAGGTTTTCTGCTGTTTCACGGGAATCATGTCCTCTGCCTGTGGCAGTGACGTGATTAGTTCCCTTTGTGACATTTTGGACAGTAGCCAAAAAAGTGTGTGACATGGCCCGTAATAATACCCGGGAAATTTTTTCCTGCCTGAGCCATAAATGCTGTGTCAGGCTCCATGTCAATGTCTAGTACATCTCCACATTTACTACAAATAAAGTGGTAATGCGGTTTAGTGTTTCCATCATACCGGTCTGGACCGTTTCCTGAGGAAATACGAATGATTTCACCCATGTCAGCTAAAAGATTCAAGTTTCGATATACAGTGCCGAGACTGATGTTGGGAAATTCCTCCTTCATATCCAGGTACACCGTTTCCGCAGTAGGATGTGTATAATGGGTTTCCAGATACTGTTTGATGGATTCACGTTGTTTGCTGTGTTTAAGCATACGTGAGTCCTCCTTTTTGAAAATAATAATTATTACTATTTTCAAAAACTAATATAATACACAAAAGATATTTTGTCAATTCCTTTTTTATAAATTATTTCTAAACAAATATAAACACAATTTTTATAATTTGTTTGAGACAATCCGTATTTCTTTTCTGGATTTTTTTATGGTAACGTCTTTGCATTCGGAATGTAGAATCTCACGGACTCCGTTAATAATAATAGAAACTCCTGTATAAGCAGAACCTGTTATCACAATTTTTCCGTCTGCTGACCTCTGGTTAATGTCAATCAGTTGTTTTCTCTTGGTTGCCAGTTCGCTGAGCCTGGACTGGCAGCGGATTTTCGTGCGGGTCAGTTCCGTTTTCTGGCTGCTTAATTCCGGTGTGGCAGGCTGTGATTTCATACGGAAGGACAAAGTCTCCAAATCCCGCAATGCGTCAGAAAGTTCATCCTGGCATTCTGTGGTAAGACGGTCGATTTCTTCCATCATGGATTTAAAATCCTTTTCCAGGCCGATAATCACCTGAGTTTTTACTCCCACACGGTTTCCCAGGGAAGCCACAGAAATATATTCCGCAGCCATAACGGTGCCTCCTATGATGCTGCCCCGGTTTCCGGCTACAATAATGGAGTTTCCGGATTCCACGTCACAGTTTAACAGTGCCCCGGTGTTTATCTCATTGCCGGCATACACTTTTGTCTGCTCTAAAAAGCGGGCAAAAACATTTCCTTTTGCGTGAATGACACCTGTGCCGGAACCCTGCATACCGTTTTTCAAAATAACATCTTTCCCTGCATAAAGGCTGGCCGTCTCCACATGGCCGTTTATGGTAATGTTTCCGGTGGTTCTTACGGTTACCCCTGCAAAAACGTTACCCTGTACCAGCACGTCTCCGTGAAAATCCACATCTCCCGTGGCAGCGTCAAGGTTGCCCTCCACTAAATATAAAGGAGTTACAGTCAAAACACCCTTTTCAATGGTGACGTTTCCCTCTACTTTGGCATAATACTTGTTTTCTTCCGGCTCCAGTCTGCTGTTTTTGCATTGTAAAGGGGGAAGTTCCACGCCGTCGTAGGCGTCCACGGTCTGGCCGAAAACACTTGCCCCTTTTTTGCCGGGGACTGCCGGGTGGTAAGTGACAAGAAGCTGGTCGCTTTTAACCAGTTCGATTTTCCCAAGCACGTTGTAATCCACAGAGCCGTCCGGCAATATAATAGGCCTTGTCTCAGGGCTGGGATTAAAATGGTATTCAAAAAATCCGTCCCTGCCGTCTTTGGGGGACGTTCCCCTGGCAATCAGCACCTCTTCATAGTCGTAAAGCCCCTGGGCGACTTCCTGTAATTTTTTTTCTAATAAACCCTGGATTATGCCCTGCTCTTTTAACACGGCTTTCAGTTCTGCCATGTCAAAGGGACGGTATACGGTGATAAGGGCTTCTGCATGGTCTTCCGTGATGTGAAGCAGATAGTCGGAGCCTCCCTGTATAAAAATGTCGTTTGCCCCGTCCCGGCGGGCGGGCATATAATCTTCCTGTGCTTCTTCCTGGGAATCTTCCGGGGATTTTGAAATATAATATTCTTCAGGTGAAAGAAACATGGTCTTTTCAGATAACTCTTCCTCCTGGGATTTGCCGGAATTATTTGCCGATTCATTATTTTGTGAAGAAGCGGCAGATTTGTTCCCTTTTTTCTTCCCGATTTGCTTAAAAAAACCCATTGCCATCCTCCCAATACTCCCTGTTTATGGATATTCTCATATGTTTTCCTATAATCGCACTTGTTATTATAACATATTTTGGAAAAGTAAACATAGAATATACTAAAAATCTATGGAATGAGAAAAATATGGCAGGATTTCAGCGATTTGTTACTTATCTTTATAAATATGAAAACGATAAAAAACAGGAAAATACCGGGTTTGCCAAGGTGGAAGTCCGTGGCGGTTCCTGCAGGCTGGAAGTACATGTACGGAATTTAAATTTGGAGATCTCAGCCTGTACCGTATATTTATTTGCAAGAAATGAAAAAATTATGCAGAGCGTTCCAGTGGGGGAATTGCAAATTCACCGGGGAACGGCGGATATGCGTTATATGTTTGAGGAAAAAAATTTAAGGGAATTTGGCTTGACAATGGATAAAATGGAAGGAATTTTTATATCCATATCAGAAAATTTATATATTGCCAGCCAATGGAAAGAAGGAGAAATACAAAAACAGTTTGTCCGTATTCAGGAAAAAATAAAACTGCCTGAAAGGGAAGAAACACAGGCACAGGTACAGGAGCAGGCGGCGGAGGAAACAAGCCATGCACAGCCGCAAAAAGAAGCAGAGAAAACAGAGAATGAAGAACCCCGGGATAATAATATTGTGGAGGAAGCAAAGGAATCACCGGAAGTTAAGCAAGAACAAAAAGAATCGGAAAATTTAAAAGCTACGGAGATTCCTGCGGAAAAATTTGGGGAGGAAGGCAGCTTAGAGGATGCATATCAGAAATTAAAATTAAAGCTTACTGTATTTTTCCCGTTTCAGGGTGAAGAGATTGAATGTATAAAAGCAGATATTACGGATATTCAGGAACTGCCCAGGAAATACTGGTATTTGGGGAAAAACAGTTTTTTGCTTCATGGTTTTTTTAATTACAGGCATTTGGTAGTAGGTGAAATCAGAAAAGAAGAAAAACGGGAATATTTTATAGGCGTACCCGGCATTTTTCAAAACCAGGAGCGGATAATGGCGGCAATGTTTGGGTTCCCGGAGTTTCGGACGGCAGAACAGACAGAATATAAAACCGGTAATTTCGGATATTGGTATCGTATTATGTAACAAATTTCTCAAAAAAAGTTACCAAAGTTAAAATTCGTTAATTAAAGAATAAAGAAGATGGTCTGTCCATTTATCCTGAATTTTAGCGCTTTGGCGGCATAATCCTTCCTTTTGAAAGCCCAGAGATTCCAGTAAGTGAATGGAATTGATATTATCAGTCATTACATATGCCTGAATACGGTGCATGTTAAGTTCTTTAAAAACCTGGGCAATTAAAAAAGAGAGAGCCTCTTTTGCATAACCCTGATGCCAGTACCGCTCATCCAGTTTATAGCCAATATCACAGTGTTGGAATATGGAACGTGCAAAATTATAAAAACATACCGTTCCTATAATTGTATGGGGATTTTGTTTATCATAAATCCAGAAGCGGATATTTGTCACATGTAAAAACATTTGATATTCACAGTTTAAAAGGGTCATGTGGTACTTTTCCGTATAGAAATTCCGGGGATGCAGAGGCTCATATTTTTCAAGGACACTGCGGTTGCGTTTATAAAAATCAAGAACCTGCCGGGCATTTTGCAAAGTCCCATTCAAAATCCTAAGATGCAGCCGGGGGGTTTCATATTCAAAATTCATAGGACTACCTTTCCTGTTTCTATTATAGTATAATAATAATATACTATAAGGAAATTGTTTTGAAAAGGAGAATTTATGCAAAGTCCGGAAGAAAAATTTATGCGGGCAGCTATCCGGGAAGCAAAAAAGGCGTATGCCTTAAAAGAGGTTCCCATTGGCTGTGTGATTGTCCGGGATGGAAAAATCATTGCCCGGGGATATAATAGAAGAAATACGGATAAAAACACTCTGGCACATGCGGAAATTTCCGCCATAAAAAAGGCAAGCAAAAAGTGCGGGGACTGGAGACTGGAGGACTGTACCATGTATGTGACCTTAGAGCCATGCCAGATGTGTGCAGGGGCAATTGTCCAGGCAAGGATGGCAAAGGTGGTTATTGCTGCCATGAATCCAAAGGCAGGCTGCGCCGGTTCCGTTATTAATTTACTGCGTATGGCGGAATTTAACCACCAGGTAGAAATTAGTCAGGGGGTACTTGAGGAAGAATGTTCCGCTATGCTCAGTGATTTTTTTAGGGAATTAAGGGAGTGGAAAAATACTATGAAATGATGCCCTAAAAAGTCAGGAGAAGCAATTGACAAACCCATGAAAAAACGGTATACTTAAGTCTCCGAGCAGCCGGGGTGGCAGCGGTACCTTGAACCAGCAATCCGCTAGAGCTGGGGTGATATCCTGTTGAGGGCTTTTGTCTGTGGAGCAGCCCTTCATAAGCGGCGTTGACGCTTGGGTCTTACGCAACAGAAATTTACGAACCAGGTCAGGTCAGGAATGGAGCAGCCTTAAGTAAAACCTTTTGTGTGCCGTAAGGTCGCCTGGGCTGAGCTGGCTGTGGAGGTAACGTCCATGGACAGAGTTCGAGGCAGGATGCTCGGTTAAAAAATAATTGATATTTAAAAACGTTTTTCTCTTATATAAGGAAAGAGAAAGGCGTTTTTTTCATTTTCATATAATAAATAAAAAATTTTTTTAAAAATTTTCCAAACACTATTGACAAAACAATATTATATGGCGTATAGTATTAAACATCAAATAGTATTATTTGAAAAATAGTAAAGGCAGGAAGTGGTAAGATGGTTTTTGGTGTAGGAGCTGCCCTGCTGGATGCGATTGTTCTTGCGGTGGTATCAAAAGAAACAGACGGAACTTACGGATACCGGATTACTCAGGATGTAAGGGGAGCCATAGATATATCGGAATCAACTTTGTATCCTGTATTGCGCAGACTGCAGAAGAATCGGTGTTTAGAGGCATATGATGTGGAATGCGGCGGCAGGAACCGGCGGTATTACAGGATTACCCAGGATGGTGTTCTGAAATTAGATGAATATAAGAAAGAATGGATGGATTATTCCACAAAGATTACCCATCTGTTTTTAGGAGAGGAGCAAAGGCATGAGCAGGCAGGATTTTATGGAACAGCTAAAGAGGCTGTTAGATGATATTCCGTCAAATGAGCGCCAGGATGCGCTGAACTATTATGAAAACTATTTCGAGGACGCGGGACCGGAAAATGAAGCGAAGATTATAGAAGAACTGGAGTCCCCGGAAAAAGTGGCAGCCAGCATTAAGAAAGATTTGTTTGGCGAGAACTATGAGGCTTACGAGTTTGCCAAGAAGCAAAGAGAGCAGGAAAAGATAAAGGAGAACAATGCCAAGGTGCAGAGAAATATCCTTATCGTGGTTCTTCTGATTGTTGCCAGTCCCATATGGATTGGCTTAGTGGGAGGGCTGTTTGGTGTTTTTGTAGGGCTTCTTGGAGCAATATTGGGAATCGGCGCGGCGTTGATTGCCTGCGTGGCAGTATTTTTAGTCGTAGGCTGTATCCTGATTGGTATCGGATTGACAAAATCATTGTTTGGTTTTCCGGCAATAGGCCTGATTGTAATGGGAATAGGTATTTTAATGTTGACATTAGGTATTTTAGGTGTTCTTGCACTGTGCTGGATAATCGGAAAGTTTATCCCCTGGATGATTTTAGGGTTGGTAAACTTATGCAGAAGCTTATTCCAGAAAGGCAGAAAAAAGGAGGCTTATAGATGAAAAAATTTTCAAAAGTAATTTTAATTTTATGCCTTGTGCTTGTATGCGTCGGAGTTGTATGCATTGGAGCAGGAGCTGCCATGGGAAGCAGTTTAGAGGAAGTCATGCGTATGGCAGACGAGGGCGAGTTAAATTTCAGAGGGTTTAATATCTGTAAAGGTCTGTTTTATCTTGATGATTTAGATGATATAGAAGTTCTTGAGGATAAAGAAGTCTTAAAAGGGGTAGTAGAACAGTCCTTTCATGCAGAAGATATTAAAGAGCTGGATATAGAATTATATTATGGTAAAATTTTAATCAAAGACAGTGAAAGTGATGAAATTACCGTATCTATTGATGCGCCAAAGAGACGCTCTTATGTATGCAGGGCAGAGGGAAACACTCTGACACTGGAAGAAACAACCATACGTCCCGGGGTAAACAGTAAAAGTTTAAAGGCGGATATTACCATTGGCATTCCGGCAGGAAAGGAATTTGAAGAGGTGGATTTTTGCACATCTGCCGGGGTTGTGGAGATAACACATAACCTTTTAGCCAGGGAAATGACTCTGGAAGTGGATGCGGGAAAATTAAAAGCAGATTCAATAACAGCAGAAGAAGAGCTGAATTTAGTGGCTGGAGCAGGAGAAATAATTTTGGATACATTTTTGGCGGACACCATGGAATTAGACTGCGGCGTAGGTAATATGGAGTTAAAGGGAATAGTTTACAGGGATTTAGACGCAAGCTGCGGAGTAGGAAACATTGACCTGGAATTAGAGGGTAAAGCGGAAGATTACAACTATGATATTTCCTGCGGCATGGGCAACATTAGAATTAATGATACGAGTTACACTGCATTAGGAAGAAATAAGGAAATTGACAATAATGCAGAGGGTGAGATATCCTTAGATTGCGGAGTAGGAAATATTGAAATTGAAATTAATAAATAAAAGAAAGGGGAGTATAAATATGGAAGAACCAAAGAGACTTTATAAATCCAGCACAAACAGGGTTTTGTGTGGTGTATGTGGAGGCATCGGTGAATATTTTAATATAGACCCGGTGGTAATACGGCTGCTTTTAGTGGTATTTTCCCTTATGGCAGGGGGAGGAATCCTTGCATATATTATCGCAGCTATTATTATACCGGAACAGTATTAGGAGGCAGGTATGTTATTTTTAAGCTTATTTCTAATGACAATGTTTTTTGGATTGTTTTTCCTGTTTGGCGTGGTTATGTTAAAAGTGCTGTATTTTTGCTGTATAGGGCTGCCCATAGGATTATGCTTTCTTGTTATAGGAATTTTATGCTGTATTACCATTATTGGGATTCCTTTAGGGATGCTTTGTTTTAAGATTGCAGGATTTATAATTGCGCCTTTTCATTAAAAGTTAAAATTACAATTAATAAAACCCGGTAGTTTGTAAAGAATTGCCGGGTTTTTGTGTGATTTTTCATTGATAAAATGGTGTACATCTTCTTTTCTTTGTGTTAGAATCAGACTTGGATGGTATTCGAGAGAAACTGTACCAAAAACTGCGCTTTAAAGAGATAGAGTATCACTCCAAAGAAAAGCGGGGTGATTATATGAGAATTGGATTTGTAGGAGCAGGTAAAGTAGGTTTTTCCTTAGGAAAATACTTTACGGAACGCAACCTGTGCGTATCCGGCTATTACAGCCAGAATTCCAAATCTTCAGAAGAAGCGGCATTATTTACAAATACAAAGTATTACGAAACCATAGAAGAGATAGTAAAGGATAGTGATACTCTGTTTCTGACGGTGCCTGATGGGGCAATCCATAAGGTGTATTCAAAAATTGCACAGTCCGAAATTCGGGGAAAGATAATCTGTCATTGCAGTGGAGCAATGTCCTCGGAGGTTTTTGACGGTATCAGAGAAAAGGGTGCCTTTGGCTACTCCGTCCATCCAATTTATGCTTTTAGTGATAAACGAAAAAGCTATCAGGGAATTTCCAATGTATATTTTACAATTGAAGGTGACCGGGAGCGTATGGAAGAATTGATAAACTTATTCCATTGTCTGGGCAATAAAGCGGAAATCTTAGACAAAAATGAAAAAGTGCGTTACCATCTGGCTTCTGTTTTTGCCAGTAATTTGGTGGCAGGGCTTTACGATTATGCCTCGGATTTATTAAAATCCTGTGGATTAAGCCGGGAATTTTCAGAGAAGGCACTGATTCCTTTATTTTTGGGAAATGCGGATGCCATTGGAGCAAATGGAGTGGAAAAGGCGTTGACCGGCCCGGTTGAACGAAATGACGTGGAGACCATAAAGAAACATCTTGCTTCTTTGAAAGATGATGAGAGGGAAATCTATGTAAATTTAAGCAAAAGGCTTATAAAAATTTCTGAACTAAAGAATAATCAACGGGATTATGAAACCTTAAAACAAATTTTAACTTTATAATTTATTGCGTGCCAATATTTTGGCACAGATTGGAGAATAACATGAAGAATACAGTGATTACATTTAAAGAAGCAAAACAAAAAGGAGAAAAACTTACTATGCTGACGGCATATGATTATTCTACTGCCAAATTAATTGATGAGGCAGGGGTAAATTCTATTCTGGTAGGTGATTCTCTAGGGAATGTGATGTTAGGTTATGAAGATACCATTTCCGTTACCATGGAAGATATGATTCATCATGGGGCGGCTGTGGCAAGGGGAGCAAAAAACGCCCTGGTAGTTATTGATATGCCTTTTATGTCTTATCAGACAGGCGTGTATGATGCAGTGGTGAATGCAGGGCGCCTTATGAAAGAAGGAAGGGCTGGAGCCGTAAAACTGGAAGGAGGAAAGGAAGTGTGCCCTCAGATTAAAGCAATTACGGAGGCGGGAATTCCGGTGGTGGCACATCTTGGCTTGACGCCTCAGTCGATTAACGCCTTTGGAGGCCATAAAGTACAGGGGAAAACAGAGGCTGCGGCAAAAAAAATACTGGAAGATGCTAAGGCAGTAGAGGAAGCCGGCGCATTTGCAGTGGTTTTGGAGTGTGTTCCTGCAAAATTGGCGGAGCTGGTGACAAAGAGCGTTTCCATACCCACAATTGGAATAGGGGCAGGCAATGTGTGTGACGGGCAGGTACTGGTGTATCAGGATATGCTGGGGATGTTCTCGGATTTTACGCCCAAGTTTGTGAGACGGTTTGCAAATGTGGGTGAAGTGATGACAGAGGCATTTAAAGAGTACTGTAAGGCGGTTTCGGAGGGGACATTTCCCGAGAAAAAGCATGAGTATACCCTTAGTGATGATGTTTTGGAAAAATTATATTAGATTTATGGGGATTTTTTGGAATTGTTAAATTGAAATTTAACGCAGACGGCGGGATTTGAACCCGCGTGCCGGTTGCCCGGCTAACTGATTTCGAGTCAGCCCCGTTATGACCACTTCGATACGTCTGCGTATTAGGCAAGACAGCCTGTGACCACTATAACACATATTTTCCGTCAATTCAAGAAAAAACAAATCTATGTTGTGGATAAAAACAAAATATATTATAATACTACTGATGAATATTGTTGTTTTGCAAGCTCTCATTAAAATGAGGCACACAAAAAAGAAAGGACGGCAAAGGATATGAAAAGAATCGGTATGTTGACAAGCGGCGGAGACTGTCAGGCTTTAAATGCTGCCATGCGCGGAGTTGTAAAAGGATTAAGCAATAATGTGGACGAATTGGAAGTATATGGATTTTATGACGGCTATAAAGGTTTAATTTACGGGGAATACAGATTATTGACCTCCAGGGACTTCTCAGGTATCCTCACAAAAGGAGGAACTATTTTAGGTTCATCCAGGCAGCCTTTTAAGCAGATGCGTGTTCCTGATAAAAACGGGTTAGATAAAGTAGAGGCCATGAAACAGACTTACTACAAATTAAACCTTGACTGTCTTGTAATCTTAGGAGGCAACGGAACCCAGAAAACGGCAAACCTTTTAAGGGAAGAGGGGTTAAACATTATCCACCTGCCCAAAACCATTGACAATGATATTTACGGAACGGATGTAACCTTTGGTTTCCAGAGCGCTATTAATATTGCAACGGATTGCATTGATTGTATTCATACAACGGCAGCATCCCACAACCGCGTGTTTATTGTGGAGGTTATGGGGCATAAAGTAGGATGGCTGACATTGTATGCCGGAATTGCAGGAGGCGCTGATATTATACTTTTGCCGGAGATACCATATGATATTGATAAAGTAATCAGTGCCATTGAAAAACGTACAAAGGCAGGAAAAGGATTTACCATTTTAGCCGTTGCAGAAGGCGCTATATCCAAAGAAGATGCCAAATTGTCAAAAAAAGAATATAAAAAGAAATTAGAAAATTCTCCTTACCCCTCGGTGTCTTATGAAGTGGCAGATTTAATCAAGCAGCGGACGGGAACGGAAGTCCGGGTTACCGTGCCGGGACATACCCAGAGGGGCGGAAGTCCTACGCCATATGACAGGGTACTTTGCAGCCGTTTGGGTGCAGCGGCGGCAGAAGCAATCTTAGAAGATGATTATGGTTACATGATTGCCATGGTAAACAATAAGACAACCAGGGTGCCTTTAGAGAAAGTTGCAGGCAAGTTGAAGATGGTAGAGCCTGATTGTCAGATTATCAATGAGGCAAAAACCATGGGTATGAGCTTTGGAGATTAATTAAATCAGAAATTAATAAATTAAAATAAGTGAGGGTAGAACATGTCTTATACTGCATTATACCGTAAATTCCGTCCCCAGGAGTTTACGGATGTAAAAGGGCAGGATGCAATTGTTACAACACTTAAAAATCAGATAGAAGCAGACAGAATCGGACATGCTTATCTTTTTTGCGGTACAAGGGGAACAGGTAAGACCACCATAGCTAAGATTTTTGCTAAGGCGGTAAACTGTGAACATCCCATAGAAGGAAGCCCCTGCGGGAAATGTGATTCCTGCAGGGCGGCGGCAGCGGGGACTTCCATGAATGTAATTGAGATTGACGCTGCCTCCAATAACGGAGTGGAAAATATAAGACAGATTCGTGAGGAAGTAACCTATCGTCCCACGGAAGGCAGGTTCAAGGTTTATATTATAGATGAGGTACATATGCTGTCTATGGGAGCATTTAATGCCTTGTTAAAAACTTTGGAGGAACCGCCTTCCTATGTTATTTTTATCCTGGCAACTACGGAAGTCCATAAGATACCGGTAACTATACTTTCCAGATGCCAGAGATACGATTTTAAACGTATTTCCGTAGATACTATCTGCGGCAGATTAGAAGAACTGCTGGAGAAAGAGGGAATTTCGGCGGAGGAAAAAGCAGTCCGTTATATTGCCAGGTCTGCGGACGGTGCCATGCGGGATGCCCTAAGTCTTTTGGATCAGTGCATTGCTTTTTATCTGGGAGAAACGCTGACCTATGAAAAGGTGCTGGAAGTGCTGGGGGCGGTGGATACGGAGGTATTCAGCCGTCTTTTGCGCAGTATTCTGGAAGAAAATATACCAGATGCAATGAAAGTAGTGGAGTCATTAATTTCCGACGGAAGGGAAATGGGCCAGTTTGTGTCGGATTTTACCTGGTATCTAAGAAATCTGCTTTTGGTAAAGAGTTCGGAGGAATTAAAAGATGTACTGGACATATCTGCCGAGAATCTTATAAGGCTTAAGGAAGAGGCAGAGATAATCACAGACGAAGCATTAATGCGTTATATACGGATTTTTTCAGAACTGTCCAATCAGTTAAAATATTCCACACAGAAACGTGTTTTGCTGGAAGTTGCGCTGATAAAACTGTGCCGCCCTCAGATGGAGCAGGATTATACATCTCTTATAGGGCGGATAGAGCAGGTGGAGAAAAAGATGGAGCAGGGCATACCTGTGGCACAGTCAGCCGGCCCATCTTACACGACAGAGAATACAAATGCCGAGCATGCAGCTACAAAGCGGCAGATTTTAAAGGAAGCGGTGCCGGAAGACATTAAGGAGGCAGTGCAAAACTGGCGAAGCATTATATCGGATATGCCCGGGCTCTCCCGCAGTTATTTAAATAAGGCAGTTCCCAGCCTTAGCAATGATAATACTTTAATGCTGGTATTTGATGATGCTTTGGCGGCAGCATATTTTACCAGGGAAGAAGAAAAAAAGCAGTTGGAAAATGTGATTGCAGAGCATGTGGGAAAAGCGGTGGAGGTACAGATTAAACAGAATGAAAGCGGATATCCCATCCAGGATGCATATGCAAATTTGGAGCAGATTATTAACATGGAAATAACATATGAAGACAATTAGTTAAAAATCTTTTTAATAAAACATGGAGGATGCAGCTATGGCAAAAAGAGGCGGTTTTCCGGGAGGAATGCCCGGGAACATGAATAATCTGATGAAGCAGGCACAGAAAATGCAGCGTCAGATGGAAGAGGCTCAAAAAGAATTAGAGGAAAAAGAGATTACTGCTACGGCAGGAGGCGGAGCAGTTGAAGTTACTGTTTCCGGGAAAAGGGAAATCACAAAAATTAAATTATCGGAAGAAGTGGTGGACCCGGACGATATTGAGATGTTAGAAGACCTTGTAATGGCAGCGGCAAATGAAGCCCTGCGCCAGTTAGAAGAGTTTTCTTCCCAGTCTATGTCTAAAATTACAGGAGGGATGGGAGGCTTAGGCGGCCTGCCCTTTTAGGGTCAGCCATGGATTATTATAGTAATCAGATTAACCGGCTGGTGGAAGAGCTGTCTGCCCTGCCGGGAATTGGAAGTAAATCTGCCCAAAGGCTTGCATTTCATATTCTGAATATGCCGAAAGAGAATGTGGAGAGATTGTCAAGGGCGATTATAGAAGCAAAAGAAAACGTGCGTTACTGCAAATGCTGTTTTACATTGACAGACCAGGAGTTATGCCCCATCTGTGGGGATGAAAAGCGGAATCATAGTGTGATTATGGTAGTGGAAAATACCAGGGATTTGGCTGCTTATGAGAAAACCGGCAAATATGAAGGGGTTTACCATGTGCTTCACGGTGCGATTTCTCCTATGTTAGGCATCGGGCCAAACGATATCCGTTTAAAAGAATTGATGCAGCGCCTTCAGGGGGAAGTAAGTGAGGTAATCATTGCTACAAATTCCAGTCTGGAAGGGGAAACCACTGCTATGTATATCAGCAAGCTGATTAAGCCTACCGGCATTAAAGTCACCAGAATTGCCAGTGGTGTTCCGGTGGGAGGAGACTTAGAGTATATTGATGAAGTTACACTGCTGCGCGCATTAGAAGGAAGAACAGAACTTTAAAATAAGATGATATGACGTAACTGTGAAGGTACTGAACAGATACGATACGACAATAAGGGCATGTCAGGGAAAAGGATATGCCCTTATATTTTGTTGCTTTTTATTGATTTATTAAAAATAAAATAAATTTTTGTCGATATATTTTCCCGGTTATGTCCAGAAACTGTCAAAATATTTTGTCCCTTTATGATAAAGTACCTCTTAAGTAACATAAGGTTATGCAAAAAAGGAGGGGATTATGATAGAAATTATACAGGAAACAGAGAGGGCAGAGGACAAGCAGGAGGCAAGGCTTCCCAGAAATATACGTCAGATAGGCAATCCGGAAAAAGATTTTCGCATTTATATGGAAGATTATGTTTATACATATCTCCATCCGGCTCAGATATACGGTTTTGAAATCGGGGTATTTCCCAGGCTTTTAATTTTAGTGGGGGAAATTGAGCATTTTTCTAACCGGAGCTGTGCTTTTATCAGCGGTGCCATTCAGGTGGAGAATGAACGTTTTCCCGAGGAACTGCCGGAGTTAGACGATGCCGCCTGGAGACGGGTAAAAAAGCAGATGCGGCAGTATTTTGATAATTGCCAGATTGTGGGATGGGTGTTAGATATCCCGGGAAATGCTTTAGAAATTACTGCAGGAATTGAAGAAATACATAGAAATAATTTTTTAGATAATTATCAGTTCTTCTTCCTTATGGATTCTAAGGAGAGGGAGGAAGCCTTTTTTACATGGAAACAGGGAAGGCTTATGAAAAAAGAAGGATATTTTATCTATTATGAAAAAAATCCCCAGATGCAGGAATATATCATCAGCCGCAGGCAGGAACGTTTTGGAGAGCAGGCGCCCATTGAGGATGTAAATGATGAAGCGGCAAGAAGCTATCGGGCTATGATGCTTGAAAAAAAAGAACATGCCTATAAACGTCATTCCAGAATTTTTTCTTATGCAATATCTTCTCTTATGGTGCTGGCATTGTGTTCTGTCAGCGTACTGCTGATTGGTTATATTCAGCGTATGGACCATATGGAGGAAACATTGACAGTTATGTCAGTTGCCATGGAGACAACAGAGCAGGAGCGGGTAAGCCAGCCAAACCAGGTAGCAGTAGAGACAATCAGCAGCAGCGTTGTGCCCGTAGGAGGTGAAGAAACAGCGGAGCAGCCGGAAGAATCCATGCAGCCAAAAGAAGAGCCGGCCTCCACAGAACAGAAGAATATGCCAAAAGAAGAACCAGCCTCCACAGAACAAAAGAATACACCCCAGGAAAATGTCAGTCAGCAGGCGGAAGGCAGTGAGGAAAATTCCACTGAAGAAAATCCGCCAAAAGAAGAATCACAGCCTTCACAGCAGGAGCCTTCTGAAGCAGAAACCTATCTGGCACAGGGATATTATATTGTACAGCCGGGAGACAGCCTGGACAAAATATGTTATAAAATTTATCAAAGTTATGAGAAATTAGAGGAGATATGTGCGTTAAACAAAATTGAAAACAAGGATACGATTTTAGCAGGACAGAAAATAATGCTTCCATAAAAAAACGAATATGTTATACTGTTTTTATAAAAAACACAGGAGTACATTACATGGCAGATAAAAGAAAGCAGGGTTTTCACACTGTTGAATCTAACGTAGAGGAAATGGAAGAAAAGATTCGCAGGCATCGAAGAAGAATTGTAATCTGGGTTTTTGCCATATTTCTGATAATTGCAATTTCTATTGGGGCGGCTGGCATTTACTTTCAGTTAAAAGAATATACGGATTATGAAGTGATAACCGAAATCCTCCGCAGTGACAGTGAGGCAACCCAGTATGAAACATTTGCAGGAAATATTCTGCGTTACAATAATGACGGCGCTTTCTATGCCGACCGGTCAGACAATCTGATTTGGAACCAGGCATATGAAATGTTAAACCCTATGGTAGATACATGCGAAAATTATGCAGTTGTTGCAGACAAGCAGGGAACACAGCTTTATATAATGAACACCATAGGAGTGCAGGGAGAGATAGAAACAAACAAGCCTATTGAGTCAGTGTGTGTTGCCAATCAGGGAATCGTGGCAATTCTTACCCAGGAAGAGGGGACAAGTTATCTTGAATTGTATAATAAAAACGGTGAAAATATTGCTTCCGGGGAAATTCATATGGAAAACAGCGGTTATCCGTTGGACATTGCCCTTTCCAATGATGCAAACAAACTGGCAGTTTCTATATTGGATGTAAGCATGGGAAAAGCCAGAACTACAATTGCATTTTACAATTTCGGCTCGGTAGGCCAAAATGAGATAGATAATATTGTAAGTTCCTATACATATCCTGATACCGTGGTTCCGGAAATTAGTTTTATTACAAATGATATCCTGATTGCCTTTGGGGATTCCCAGGTCATATTATTTGAAGGGACCCAAAAACCGGAAGAATCTTTAAAGATAAAGTTAGAGAAGGAAGTAAAAAGCGTTTTTTACGACAATGAATATTTTGGGCTGGTATACGGCAAAGGTGATTCCAAAGACACGCATATTATGCAGATTTATGACACGTCGGGCAAAATGCGGTTGGAAAAGGACTTTAAAATGCCTTACCAGCAGGTAGAATTTCTTTCCAACCATGAAATCTGTATGACAGAGGATACAATGTGTGAAATATATACCCTTCGGGGTGTGAAAAAGTTTTCACATACATTTGATGTACCCATACACAAAGTTCTGTCAGGAAAGACAGATTGGAATTATACCCTGATTCTGGACGGAGCAATGGATGAAGTGAAATTAAAGTAGCGGAGTGGATAATGAATGCATTAACGATAATTGTACTGGCTGTGATAGGGCTTTTTGCTTTAGGAGGATATCACCAGGGTTTTCTGCGGGTGGTATATTCCCTTCTGGGCTGGGTGTTAGTATTGGGATTTGTCACATTTATTACACCATATATCACAGAGTATATAGAGGAAAATACAAAGATACAGGAAACTATACGGGAAAAATGTATAACATATTTGGAGGAATCCGAAGATAAAGAAGATAAGGAATTGAATAAAACCTTTTTGCCAAAATCTGTTATGGGTGATTTTGCACAGTCAGCAGCAAACGGAGCAGAGGAGCTGCTGGCGGGCAGCGGAATTTATGAAAGCATAGCAGAAACCGTTTCTCATTTTATTGTAGAGGGTATATCCTTTTTTGCCGCTTTTATTGTCGCATCGGTGTTGATGCACAGCCTGGCGGGAATATTGGATATCGTATCACATCTGCCGGTGGTAAAAGATGTGAATAAAGGGCTGGGGGCAATAGCCGGAGGAATAAAAGGCCTGTTTGTTGTGTGGCTTGCATTTTATCTTCTGGCTATTTGTATTACCAATGAATTTGCCGGGCAGATTTTTACCTATGTGGAAAGCAGTCCGATTTTAATGTTTTTATACGATAATAACCTTTTATTATGGTTAATTAGTATTTTTCTAAAAAGTTAAATTTAATCATTGACAGAAAGATTTTGGCATGATATTATAGAAAAGCTGACGGCAGGAACTGGCTGTAATGCTGATAAAAAGCCGGAAGCAGGGAAGTATTAAAATATTTCCTTTTTATACTAAAAAAAGTTGTTGA
>CANRJF010000077.1 GCA_947630855.1 uncultured Lachnospiraceae bacterium | reverse complement strand
CTTATCAGGCGATTCGCATTGAGTTAAACCATGAGCTGGATGTACTTAAAAATTCCTTAGATGATATGGTGGAACTTTTAAACCCGGGGGGAAGGCTGTGTATCATTACATTTCATTCCCTGGAGGACAGGATTGTTAAGTCTGCATTTAAGAAAAACGAGAATCCCTGTACCTGCCCGAAAGAGTTCCCGGTGTGTGTATGCGGAAATGTACCTAAGGGAAAGATAATATCCAAAAAACCCATTCTGCCTGGGGAGGCGGAACTGGCAGCAAACAAAAGAGCAAAAAGCGCAAAACTTCGCGTGTTTGAGAGAATATAAAAGAAATACCTGACAAAAATCTGGGACAGAGAGTGAGAAGAAAGTATGAAAAGAGAAGCAAACACAAGGGCCGCCAGACGTCAGCCGGAATTTAAAACCAATTATTATGTGGACGGCAGCACGGTAAGACGTTTAGAGGGAGAGCCGGAAGAGAGAAGACAAAGGCAGTTAGAAAAAGAAAAGCGGGAACGCAGGCGCATAAACCGCCATGCCGCAAAAAGAAACCAGGAAAAGGCATTGCGGGTAGGGTTTGGCTATGTGTTTTTCTGCACCATGGCAGTGCTTATCACCTGCGGCGTATGTGTAACATATATTCAGTTACAGTCCGATATAACCAGCAGAATGAAACGCATTGCAAAGTTAGAGAGCCAGATTACGGATTTAAAAACAGACAATGATGCGGCAATTAAGCGAATCGATTTGACTACGGATTTGGAAGCAGTAAAATACAGGGCAATCCATGAACTTGGCATGAAATATGCAGGGGAGGGCCAGATTGTGTATTATAATGTGGAAGAAAGTGATTTTATGAATCAATATTCAGACATACCGGTTCCTTAAAAGGAGAATAGCGTGCAAAGAAGAAGAAAGAAGCGGAAAGTAAAAAAGTTTCATAAGAAAATGCAGAAAAAACTGCTGGTTGAGTTCCTTATCATCACAGTGCTGTTGGTGGGATTGATTGTGCGGCTGATGTATATTGAGTATACCAGCGGAGAAAAATATGAGAAAATCGTATTGTCACAGCAGGAATACGGCAGCCGTACCATCCCTTACCAGCGGGGGGATATTGTGGATACAAAAGGGACTGTGCTGGCAACCAGCGTGGATGTTTATAACGTGATACTGGACTGCAAAGTGCTAAACCAGAACGAGGAAGACATTGATGCCACCTTAAGCGCACTGACAGAATGTTTTAAGGATTTAGATAAAGATGATTTAAAAGATCAATTAGAAGAACATGCATCCAGCCAGTACACCGTACTGGCAAAACGTCTTTCTTATGAAGAAATACAGCCTTTTATAGAGATGCAGTCGGATGAAAAAAATCATCCCCATGTAAATGATGATGCGGTGTGGTTTGAAAAAGAATATATCCGAAATTATCCTTACAATACCTTAGCGTCCTCATTAATCGGATTTGCCTCCGCAGGCAATGTGGGAACCTTAGGACTTGAAAATTATTACAACAGTACCCTAAACGGGGTAAACGGAAGGCAGTACGGATATCTTAACTCGGACAACAACTTTGAAAAGACCATTAAAGAGGCAAAAGACGGCAACACCATTGTTTCCACTATTGATGTGAATATTCAGTCTGTGACAGAGGAAAAAATTGCTGCTTTTAACGAAAAGCTTGAAAATAATTTTGTCCAGGGGGAGGGAAGCCTCCATACGGCGGCACTTGTCATGAATCCCCAAAACGGAGAAGTGTATGCCATGGCGGATTATCCCAGTTTTGATTTAAATAATCCCAGGGATTTATCCCCTTTTTATACGGAAGAAGAACTGGCAGGAATAAGCGAAGAAGAGCAGATGGACCTGTTAAACCAGTTGTGGCAGAATTTTTGCGTGTATTATACATTTGAACCGGGTTCCACTGCCAAGCCCTTTACCGTGGCGGCAGGTTTGGAGACGGGAAGCCTCTCCGGCAGCGAAGTCTATACCTGTGACGGGGAGGAGGTTTTTCCCGGGGATACCCATATACACTGTGTGAACCGTGCAGGACACGGGGAGGAGACAATAGAAAAGGCACTGATGGATTCCTGCAATGATGCGTTAATGCAGATGGCGGCAGTCATAGGAATTGATAAGTTTACCACTTACCAGAGTATTTTCGGCTTTGGGGAGAAAACAAATATCGACCTGCCGGGGGAGGCAAAAACGGACACATTGATTTTTACAAAAGACACCATGAAGCCTATTGACCTTGCCACCAACTCTTTCGGACAGAGTTTTAACTGTACCATGATTCAACTGGCAAGCGCATTTTCTTCCCTGGTAAACGGAGGAAATTATTATCAGCCCCATGTGGTAAAAAAAATCTTAGATTCCGATGGCAATACCATTGAGACAATTCGTCCCACCGTATTAAAACAGACTGTTTCCAAAAACACATCGGAAACCATGAAATCTTATCTTAAGGCGGTTGTTTCCCAGGGAACAGGTAACACGGCAAAAGTAAACGGCTATTCCATGGGTGGAAAAACGGGAACAGCCCAGAAACGTCCTCTGGAGGAGAAAAAATACCTTGTATCCTTTATCGGCTATGCCCCTGCGGATAATCCCCAGGTTTTAATCTATGTGATTATAGATGAGCCAAACGTGGAAGACCAGGCGCACAGTAATTATGCCCAGGAACTTGCAAAAGAGATTATGGAAGAAGTGCTTCCTTATATGAACCTTTATCCCGACGAAGCATTTATAAAGGAGCCGGAGGGTGAAGGGGGAGAAGAAGGAGAACCCCAGGAAGGAGCGCCCCAGGAAGGGGGAGAAGAAGGGGAGCCACAGGAAGGAGAGCCGGAGGAACCTTTAGTATGGGGAGATATTTTTGATGATGATTTTGACGACGGTAATACGGGAGAAAATGTAAACCAATAACATAACCTCATAAAAGCAGGAATAGAATAAACTAAAAGTGCTTTTATGAGGCATTGCTTTATGTTTCGATATAAGACATTTAACCGGCAGAAAACCATGGTCATTTTTGTCTGTGTATTATTTATACTCATGTTTCTAATAGGAAGGCTTGTATATCTTATGGTATTCTGTTCGGAATACTATGGGAAGAAGGCGGAGGATCTTCACGAGAGGGAGAGGGATATTAAAGCGGCAAGAGGAAGAATTGTGGATGCTACGGGCACAGTGCTGGCAGACAACAAGACAGTGTGTACCATCTCGGTTATCCATAATCAGTTGGAAGATAAAGAGGCTGTGATTGCGGCTTTGACAAAAGAACTGGAAATGCCGGAGGAAAAAGTGCGGGCAAGGGTGGAAAAAGTAAGTTCCATTGAGAGGATAAAGTCCAATGTGGATAAGAAAACAGGCGATAAGATCCGCGCTTACGGACTTGCCGGGGTAAAGGTGGATGAAGATTACAAGCGTTATTATCCCTATGATACACTGGCTTCCAAAGTGCTGGGTTTTACAGGGGGAGACAATCAGGGGATTATCGGTTTGGAAGTGAAGTATGATGAATATTTACAGGGGACTAACGGCAAGATTTTAACCCTTACGGATGCCAGGGGAGTGGAAATCGAAAATGCCGGGGAATCCAGGTTAGACCCGGTGGATGGCAATGATTTGCACATCACATTAGATTACAATATTCAGATGTACGCCCAGCAGGCGGCACAAAAGGCATTGGAACAAAAACAGGCGGACGGCGTATCCGTTATTGTAATGAATCCGTCAAACGGGGAGCTAAAGGCAATGGTAAATGTGCCTGAATTTAATTTAAATGAGCCTTTTACCTTAAATTATCAGTTGACAGAGGAAGTATCTGCCGAAAAGAAACAGGATTTATTGAATCAGATGTGGAGGAACCAGTGTATCAACGACACTTACGAGCCCGGTTCTACATTTAAGGTTATCACCGCCTCCGCGGCGTTAGAGGAAGGGGTAGTAAAGTTAAATGACAGCTTTTATTGCAGAGGATATTATACCGTGGAAGACAGAAATATACATTGCCATAAAGTGGCGGGCCACGGCTCGGAAGATTTTATCCATGGCATTATGAATTCCTGCAACCCTGTGTTTATTGAGGTAGGGCTTAGGGTAGGGCCGGAAAGGTTTTATGATTATTTCAGCCAGTTCGGCCTGCTTAAAAAAACAGGGATTGACCTTCCCGGGGAAGCGGCAACTATTATGCATTCCAGGGATAAAATCGGGCAGGTGGAACTTGCCACCATGTCCTTTGGCCAGTCCTTTCAGATTACGCCTATTCAGCTTCTTACCACAGTCTCAGCCATGATTAACGGCGGAAACCGGGTGACGCCCCATTTCGGCGCCAGCATCAAAGACCGGGAGGGAAATGTGGTAAAAACATTTCAATATGATACAAAGGAAGGGGTTGTATCCAAAGAAACATCAGACACCATCCGGTTTTTACTGGAAAAGGTAGTTTCAGAGGGGGGAGGGAAAAATGCAAAGATTCCGGGGTATTCCATTGGAGGCAAGACGGCAACTTCCCAGACGCTGCCAAGAAGCGCCCACCGGTATATTTCATCTTTTCTTGGCTTTGCACCGGCAGAAGACCCCCAGGTGCTTGTGCTGGTAATTATTAACAATCCCCAGGGCGTTTATTATGGGGGAACTATTGCAGCCCCGGTGGCACGGGAGATTTTTGAGGATATTCTTCCCTATCTGGGCATTCCCTATGACGAAAAAGCAGCGGAAGAAACAGAACAGGCGGAAAGTTAAACTTGCACAATGTGAGAAAATAACGTATACTGGATTTTTAGAATGCAGGTATGGTTTGCCATACAAATATACATGCGTTTCGCAGAAGTAAAGAGGTAGAGATATGACAGGTTATGTAGCAGCGCCCGTGCTGATTTCCTTTGTAATCAGTGCGGTATTAGGACCGGTAATCATTCCGTTTTTAAGGAAATTAAAGGTAGGGCAGACAGAACGGGAAGAGTTAAAATCCCATTTAAAGAAGACAGGGACACCCACCATGGGGGGCCTGATTATTCTTGCCGGGGTACTTATTACATCCCTGCTGTTTGTGAGAGATTATCCTAAAATTATCCCCATTCTGTTTTTGACAGTGGGCTTTGGGGTGATTGGATTTTTAGATGACTATTTAAAAGTCGTGCTTCGGCGTTCCGACGGGCTGCTGGCGTGGCAGAAAATGCTTTTGCAGATTATAGTCACAGGCGTTTTTGCTTTTTATCTCATAAAGTACACAGATGTTTCCCTGGCAATGCTTATTCCCTTTTCCGGGGGGAAATATATAGATATCGGCATATGGGCAGTTCCCCTTATGTTTTTTGCCGTGATTGGAACGGTAAACGGGGTAAACTTTACAGACGGTTTAGACGGCCTTGCCTCCAGCGTAACGGTTCTGGTGGCAACATTCTTCACAGTGGTTGCAGTGGGGACGAAAAGCGGCATTGAGCCTATTACCTGTGCCGTGGTGGGGGCATTACTGGGATTTTTATTGTTTAACGTGTATCCCGCCAAAGTATTTATGGGTGATACGGGTTCCCTGGCATTGGGAGGGTTTGTGGCGGCAGCGGCATATATGCTGCAGATGCCCTTGTTTATTCCCATTGTAGGGTTTATCTATATGGTGGAAGTTATTTCCGTGATACTTCAGGTATCTTATTTTAAAGCCACCCACGGAAAACGTATTTTCCGCATGGCTCCCATACATCATCACTTTGAACTGGGAGGCTGGTCAGAAACAAGGGTGGTGGCGGTGTTTGCCATTGTAACGGCGCTGTTATCGCTGGTGGCGCTTATGGCGTTATAAAGGATTAAACATATAATAATACAAGGGAAGAGTTATGGCAGGAGGCAAATGAAATGAATTTAAGAGAGAAACATTTCCTGGTGGCAGGAACCGGTAAAAGCGGTGTGGCAGCCGCATGTCTGTTAGTGGAACAGCAGATAAACGTAACACTGTATGACGGCAACAGGGGGCTTGATATCCTTGGGTTTTATAAGAAAAACCCTCAGTTGAAAGACGTAGAGATTCTCTTAGGGGATATTACAAAAGAGGAAATGGCACGGTTTGACATTTTAGTGTTAAGCCCGGGGATTCCCACGGACATTCCCATGGTGGAAGAGATGAAAAGCATGGGTATCCTTATATGGGGAGAGATAGAGCTTGCCTATGCCTTTTCCAAAGGCAGCATTCTGGCAATTACAGGAACAAACGGAAAAACCACCACTACCACTTTATTGGGGGAGATTATGAAAAGCAGTTTTTCCGATGTAAAGGTGGTGGGCAACATTGGGATTCCCTATACCAGCGTGGCGGCAGATACAACGGAAAATACTGTGACTGTGGCGGAAATCAGCAGTTTCCAGCTTGAGACCATACATGATTTTGCCCCGAAGGTAACGGCAATTTTAAATATTACCCCGGACCACTTAAACCGGCATCACACCATGGAAAACTATATTGCGGCAAAGGAATCCATCACAAAGAACCAGGGCAGTGATGATTTGTGTGTTTTAAATTATGAAGATGAAGAATTGCGCAGATTCGGGGAAAACCTTCCTGTTAAGGTATTCTATTTTTCCGGGGAAAGGGAGCTGGAGAATGGAATATATTACAAAGACGGGAAAATATATCTGGCAAGGGAAGGAAATGTGACGGAAGTGATTCCTGTCGGTGAATTAAATATTCTGGGAAAGCATAACTATGAAAATGTAATGGCGGCTGTTGCCATGGCATTGGGATATGGGGTGGATTTAGAAGTAATTGTGGAAGTCCTTAAGAAATTCCAGGGAGTGGAACACAGGATTGAGTATGTGACGGAGAAGCGGGGCGTGCAGTTTTACAATGATTCTAAGGGAACAAACCCGGATGCAGCCATACAGGGAATACGGGCTATGGTACGCCCCACATTTTTAATCGGGGGAGGTTATGATAAAGGCTCGTCTTATGATGAGTGGATTGAGGCTTTTGACGGCAAAGTGAAAGAGCTGGTGCTTATCGGCGAGACAAGGGAGAAAATTGCAAAAACGGCAAAAGAACATGGTTTTTCCAATATTACCATGGCAGATTCCTTAGAGGAGGCGGTAGATGTGTGTTTTTCCCATGCCGGCCCCGGTGACGCGGTTCTTTTATCACCGGCATGTGCAAGCTGGGGAATGTTTACCGATTACGAGGAGAGGGGCAGGATTTTTAAGGAGATTGCAAATAACATAAAGGAGTGAGGGCATGAGCCGAAAACCTGAAAAAGACAGGGAGAAGCCAATTAAATATTTTGATTATACCATGTTGTTTATTATTATATTTTTGGTGGGGTTTGGCCTGGTTATGCTTTACAGTACCAGTTCTTACAACGCCCAGCTTAAATTTGAAGATTCGGCATGGTATTTAAAAAAACAGCTTTTTGCTGCGGCCCTGGGCTTTGGAGGGATGTTTGTAGCCGCCCATATTGATTACCACTACTGGCTTAAACTCAGCGGTCTGGCATATATTGCTGCCTTTCTTTTGTGCCTCCTTGTTATGTTTAAAGGGGAAACGTATAACGGTTCTGCCAGATGGTTAAAAATCGGGCCCATTTCTTTTCAGCCTTCGGAGATTGCAAAAGTGGCAATTATCCTTTTTCTGGCAACGATTATTAACAAAATGCCAAAGCAGATGGGAAAAATGTCAACCATAATGAAAATCATGATTCTTACCGTCCCGATTATCGGCGTGGTGGCACAGTCCAATTTGAGTACGGCGATTATTATACTTGGCATTGCAGTATGCCTTACATTTGTGGCAAGTCCCAAGTATAAGCCTTTTTTTGTTATGGCGTTTTTTGTGGCGGCATTCGGGGCATTGTTTATTATGATGGAAGGATACAGGGCAGAACGTTTGAAAGTATGGCTGCATCCTGAGGAGTATGAAAAAGGGTATCAGACCCTTCAGGGGCTTTATGCCATCGGCTCCGGCGGGCTGTTCGGCAAGGGCCTGGGGGAGAGTATGCAGAAGCTGGGTTTTCTGCCGGAGGCACAGAACGATATGATTTTTTCCATTATATGCGAAGAGCTGGGGCTTTTTGGGGCAATCTGCGTAATCCTGCTGTTTTTACTTTTAATCTGGCGGTTTCTGGTAATTGCCAACAACGCATCAGACCTTTTTGGGGCATTGATTGTTGTGGGGATTATGGCACATATAGCCATTCAGGTTATTTTAAATATTGCAGTTGTGACAAATTCCATTCCAAACACGGGAATCACTCTTCCTTTTATCAGTTACGGCGGTACTTCTTTAGCCATTCTTTTAACGGAGATGGGATTGGCGCTTAGTGTATCCAGGGGAATTAAACTGGAGGTGGTATAGATGGCAAGAGATAAGGAACTCCTTCGGGAAAAGCGGAAAAGGAAAAAGAGACGAAAGATAAAACTCATTATCTTTCTCATACTCTTATTTGCAATAGGGATTGCTGCTCTGGTTATCTGGCAGGTTTACAGGGTAAAAGAGGTAAAGGTGGAAGGCAATGTGCATTATTCCAAGGAGCAGATTGAAAAATTTGTGCTGGATGACGAGTATTCCTGGAATTCCTTATATGTGTATTTAAAATACAGATTTATGGAGATGGAACAGATTCCCTTTGTGGATACCATGGAAGTTTCCCTGGAGAATCCCCAGACCATCCATATATATGTATATGAGAAAGAAATTATCGGTTATCTTTATATTGCCTCCATTGACCAGAATGCTTTTTTTGACAAAGACGGCTTTGTGGTGGAAACGTCCAGGGAGACCATGGAAAACATACCCAGGGTGGAAGGATTAAACTGCGATAAGGTGGTTTTGTATGAGAAACTTCCCATACAGGATAAAGATATTTTAAGAAGCCTTCTTACAGCCAGCCAGTCCTTAAAAAAGAACGGGGTAGTGCCGGAGCAGATAAGTTTTGAGGAAAACGGAGACATAGATTTGGCTTATGGAGATATTCAGGTATTGTTGGGAGGATGGGACAACCTTAACAGGAAAATTCTGCGTCTGTCCAAAATACTTCCCCAGTTGGAGGGTAAGAAAGGGGTTTTGCATGTGGAAAACTGGACGGAAAATACCACAGACATTATTTTTCATGAGGAAAAAGAATAAAATATTAAAAAAATTCTAATTTCTTATTGATTAATTCCCCAAAAAAATATATTATAGTGTATATGAGTTTGTTTTTGCATAGAGAGGATACAAGATATAGTGGCATACATATAAGTTTTATATAAAATAGGTATATATATATGGTTTTTAGATAAAAAGGGTAGAGAAAAAGGAGGAAATACCTTGCTTGAGATAATGAATACGGAGAGTGATTCCAGTGCAAAGATTATTGTAATCGGTGTTGGAGGCGCTGGGAACAACGCAGTAAATAGAATGATTGATGAAAGTATCGGAGGCGTTGAGTTTATAGGAATCAATACGGACAAGCAGGCGTTAATGCTTTGCAAGGCGCCTACGTTAATTCAGATTGGTGAGAAACTTACCAAGGGCCTTGGCGCCGGGGCGCAGCCGGAAGTAGGGCAGAAGGCCGCAGAGGAGAGCGCAGAGGATTTGGCTGAGGCGGTAAAAGGTGCGGATATGGTATTTGTCACCTGCGGTATGGGCGGAGGAACCGGAACAGGCGCCGCTCCTGTTGTGGCAAAACTTGCCAAGGAACAGGGCATCCTTACGGTAGGAGTTGTGACAAAGCCTTTCAAATTTGAGGCAAAGACAAGAATGGTGAATGCAATTTCCGGCATTGACCGTTTAAAAGAGAGCGTGGATACGCTGATTGTTATTCCCAATGACAAACTTTTAGAGATTGTAGACCGCAGGACTACCATGCCGGACGCATTGAAGAAGGCAGACGAAGTATTACAGCAGGCCGTACAGGGAATTACGGATTTAATTAATGTTCCTGCACTTATTAACCTGGACTTCGCGGATGTTCAGACGGTTATGAAGGATAAAGGTATGGCGCATATCGGTATCGGCAATGCCAAGGGGGATGACAAGGCAATTGAGGCAGTGAAGTTAGCCGTTGCAAGTCCGCTGTTAGAGACTACCATTACAGGGGCTTCCCATGTAATTATTAATATTTCCGGTGATATTTCCCTTATGGATGCCAATGATGCGGCAAGCTATGTACAGGATTTGGCAGGGGACAACGCCAATATTATATTCGGTGCAAAATTTGACGAGAATATGACGGATGAGGCAACTATTACCGTAATTGCCACAGGTTTGGAAAATCCTGCTCCGGCAAATAAGATTATACCCGGTATGAAATATCAGACTGCGGGAACCGGGGCGAGAACCATGTCTTCCCTTACCAGGCCCACAGTTTCCGGTGCAGGCACGGCGGCAGGATTACATAGTACTACGGCAGGGACGGCAGGCCAGCAGTCTGTGGGGGGAGCATCTACCACGCCCTTTAATTACGGAGGCATTAAAAAACCTCAGAAGCCGGAGAGTTCCGTACCCCAGAGGGATATTAAAATCCCGGAATTTTTAAAGAACCCCAAACGTTAAGATATACCTGTGAGCCAAATGTGTTTGCTCTGGAGTATACATACAATGATAGTAAGTCAAAGACCCGAAAGGCAATTGCTTTCCGGGTCTTTTTTTGTCTTATTTTGAGGATGAATTTTCAAAAATCACAACCTTGTTTGACAAAAAACTGAAAGTATTTCTTTTATAATAGCATCAGCAAATCTTTGGGAGGTGAAAAGTGAAGTATGAATTTTATGCTGATGTATTTTTCCTGACCAATTGCTATCTGGATTTCCTGGCAGTTTTTGCGGTAAGTGAAATTTTAGGAAAGAAAAAAAGAATACGCCGCATCCTTCTTGGAGCTGCCTTAGGCTCTCTTGCAGGATGCATTCTGTTTCTTTCCCTGAACAACTATGACTTATATCTGCTGAGTATGCATTTTATAGTAAATCCGGCAGTAACGGTATTTTGTTTCTTTCCGGAGGAAAAAATGGTATATGTCCGTGGATATTTGCTCATGTACTTTGTTTTGCTGATGCTGGGTGGAAGTATGCAATGGTTGTATGGAACAGTGACAGGAGGAAAATATTATGAACTCTGCTTAATCCTTACCGCAGTACCTGTGGTTCTGTTCTGTTATATCATACGCAAAAAAAGGAAAAATGTGCAGATTTATTACGAAACATGGATTTGCAATAAAGGCAGGGAAGTAAAAGTACAGGCGCTTCTTGATACGGGCAACAGGCTTATGGACCCTTACACAAAAGAACCGGTACATATTCTCACGGAAAATATGAGAGAAGAACTGGGAACAGATAAGATGGGACGGATTATTCCGTTTCATTCCCTTGGGGAATCAAACGGAATTATGGAAGTACATACCGTAGAAAAAATCCGAATAAACGCAGGGCAGGAAGAATTGGTACTGAAACCTGCGGTGATAGCTTACGGGGAGGAAAAGCTGTTTTATGGCAGAGAATATCAAATGATTCTGCACAGTGCAATTTTTAATATGTTTGAAAAATAAAATCTGGAGGTAAATATGTATTTAAAAGTCAGTGTTCCAAAACAAATGAGGATTTCCTTTTTTTCATCTTTTATGAAAAAGGCAGAAGAGACGGAGGAAATTCATTATATCGGAGGAGCGGAAGTGCTGCCGCCGCCCCTGGATGCAGGTGAAGAGGCAGAATGCATAAAAAAGCTGGGGGAAACGGGGGGAGAATCCGCCAAAAATACGTTGATTGAGCATAATCTGCGGCTGGTCGTGTACATAGCAAAAAAATTTGACAATACGGGCATCGGAGTGGAAGATTTGATTTCCATCGGGACAATCGGGCTGATTAAGTCCATCAATACATTTAATCCGGGAAAAAATATAAAACTTGCCACATATGCTTCCCGGTGCATTGAAAATGAAATTCTTATGTACTTAAGGAGAAACAGCAAGACGCGCATGGAAGTCAGCATTGACGAACCCTTAAATGTGGATTGGGACGGCAATGAACTGTTATTATCGGATATTCTTGGAACAGATGAGGATGTGATTTATAAGGATATTGAAGCGGAGGTGGAACATCATCTTTTGGGGAAAGCCATTGATAAGCTCTCAGGCAGGGAGCGGCTGATTGTGGAGATGCGCTACGGCCTGGGAAACCGTGGCGGAAGGGAACTGACCCAGAAAGAAGTGGCGGATAAGCTGGGAATTTCCCAGTCCTATATATCAAGGCTGGAAAAGAAGATTATGCGGCGGCTGAAAAAAGAAATTGTGAGATTGGAATAAAAGGGGTGAAAAATATTTCCAAATATGATACAATTATAAAAATATAGGCAAAGGAAAAGGAGATGGTATCATGCAGCTTAGCTTTCTTGGGGCAGACCATGAAGTGACAGGCAGTTGCCATTTTATTAAGTTTAGCGGCAGGCACCTTTTGGTTGACTGTGGAATGGAGCAGGGGCCGGATTTATACGTAAATCAGGAGATACCGGTAAATGCTTCGGATATTGATTATGTGTTTATCACACATGCCCACATTGACCATTCCGGTCTGCTTCCGCTGTTGTACAGTCATGGATTTCGGGGCAGGGTTTATGCCACAAATGCCACCTGTGAATTGTGCAATATTATGTTAAAGGATAGTGCGCATATCCAGGAATTTGAGGCTGAGTGGAAAAACAGAAAGGCGAAAAGGGCGGGTCTGCCGGAGGTTACGCCTCTGTACAATATGGATGACGTTTTCGGGGTGTTAGAACATTTTATCCCCTGCCCATATGATAAAATGGTAGAAGTGGAGCCAAATCTTACAGTGCGTTTTGTGGATGCAGGGCACCTTTTAGGCTCTTCCAGCATTGAAATGTGGATTCGGGAGGAGGGAAAAGAGGTAAAAGTGGTATTTTCCGGTGATATCGGCCATTCCGGAAAACCCCTTATTAAAAATCCCAGGTACATAGAAGAGGCAGATTATGTAGTTATGGAGTCTACATATGGTGACAGAAACCATGCGGCTCCTCCTGATTTTGCAAGAGAACTTGCAAAAGTTATTGACACTACTTTTGCAAGAGGGGGAAATCTTGTAATTCCCGCATTTTCCGTTGGAAGAACCCAGGAACTTCTCTATTTCCTTCGGAGGATAAAGACAGAGAGCATGTTAAGCCGTTTCCAGGATTTTGAGGTGTATATTGACAGCCCCCTGGCAGTGGAAGCTACGAATATTTTTAATAAAAATGTGGCAGAATGTTTTGATGAAGAAGCCTTATCGTTAGTGAAGAAAGGCATAAACCCTATCCGGTTTGAAGGGTTAAAAGTTGCAATCACCAGTGATGAATCCAAGATGATTAACTTTATTGACAAACCCATTGTCATTATATCCGCTTCGGGTATGTGTGAGGCAGGGCGTATTCGTCATCATTTAAAACATAACCTTTGGCGGAAGGAATCAACGATTCTTTTTGTAGGGTACCAGGTGGCAGGGACTTTGGGAAATGCCCTTCTTGGCGGCGCAAAGGAAGTAAGGCTTTTTGGGGAGACGATTCATGTTGAGGCGGAGATTTTAAATCTTCCCGGAATCAGCGGCCATGCGGACAAAGACCATCTGACGCAGTGGGCGGCAGCTTTTAAAAATAAGCCTAAAAAGATATTTGTGGTACACGGGGATGATAAAGTCTGTGATGCATTTGCAAGACATCTGAAAGAGGAGCTGGGGGTGGAGGCAGCAGCCCCATACAGCGGAGACGGCTTTGACCTTATAGAAAATGTCCAGGTAGCCCAGGGAAGCCGGATGATGGCAGAGAAGCGGAAAGATAAGCCCATGCGGGCTTCTTCCAATATCTTTGCAAGGCTCCTTGCAGCGGGTCAGAGGCTGTTGTCTGTTATTAACCGGTGTGAGGGTATGCCCAACAAAGAATTGGGAAGATTTGCAGACCAGATTAATTCCTTATGTGATAAGTGGGAACGTTAAGAGAGATAATTGCGCATACTTTTTAAGGCGGATTTTTCCAGACGGCTTACCTGTGCCTGGGATATGTGGATTTCTTCTGCCACTTCCATCTGGGTTTTTCCCTCAAAAAAGCGTAATTTGATGATATAGTTTTCCCTTTCATTCAGGTGTTTCATGGCATCATTTACCGCTAAGGATTCCACCCAGTTGTCCTCTTTGTTTTTTTTATCTTTTACCTGGTCCATAACATACAAAGTGTCGCCCCCGTCGGTGTACACAGGATCGTAAAGGGAAAGAGGACTCTGGATGGCGTCTAAAGCGTATACCAAATCCTCCTTTGGAATACCGGTGGAATCGGAGATTTCCTGGATTGTAGGTTCTTTAAAGGAGGTTTTTGCCAGTTCTTCTTTGGCATGGATTGCCTTGTATGCCGTATCCCTTAAGGAACGGCTCACCCGGATGGAGGATGCGTTATCCCTAAGATACCGGCGGATTTCTCCAATAATCATGGGAACTGCATAGGTGGAGAATTTTACGCCTATGGTATCATCGAAATTATCAATGGATTTAATCAGGCCGATGCATCCGATTTGAAATAAATCATCTACATTTTCATTATTTCGATCGAAGCGTTTGATAACACTTAGAACCAGGCGGAGATTGCCTTTGATGTAAGTGTCCCTGGCATCAGCATCACCGGCTTTGATGCGCTTGAACAGGGCTTTCTTTTCTTCTTCTTTTAAGATGGGAAGTTTGGATGTGTTTACACCGCAGATTTCGACTTTATAGACAGCCATAAGGAGACCTCCAGTTTCTTTAAGTAATTTTACTGTTCATGTAATATTGAACATTTAACACTAGAATCATTCTCACTTTTGGTATTTTTTATTCATGTATAAATTTACCATGTGACATTATAGCGAAGGGTAAGGTAAGAGATATGAAAGATATGATTGACGAAAGAAATTTCAGAGAACGCAGCAGCCGCAGTATTGTAAAAGGGTACAATGTGCATTACATGACCCAGGAGGAACTGGCTATGCAGCAACAGCAGGAGGAAGAGCCCAAAGAGACACCGGAACCTGAAAAAGAGGAGGCTTTGGAGCCGGAGGAATGGGCGGATGCTCCCAGTGTACATTATGGGGAAAATAAGCCTACGGACCCTGTCACCCAGGAGCAGATTGCAAAGATTTTAGGGGAGAGGGAAGAACAGTATATGAGTATGCTTCATGAGGAGTTAGACAAGCAGGAATAACCCTTTGACATTTGATAAAAATACATATAGAATAAGCAGTATGTTTGAAGCGAAAGGATTTATGTAAAATGAAAAAGATTTTAGACATCATTACTGAGGAAGTGACAAAAGCCTTTGCCTCCTGCGGGTATGATGAGGCCTATGGGCGGGTAACATTATCCAACCGCCCGGATTTATGTGAATATCAGTGTAACGGAGCCCTTCAAGCCGCCAAGGAGTACAAAAAGGCTCCTTTTATGATTGCAGATGAAGTGGCGGACAAGTTAAAGGAAAACAAAATGTTTTCTTCCGTGGAATCCGTAAAGCCTGGATTTTTAAATCTTAAGGCAGAGGAACATTTTCTTGCAGATTATTTAAATGAGATGAGGGAAGATGGGGAGAGGTTTGGATGTGATAAGACGAAAGAGCAAAAGACCGTTATGATTGACTACGGCGGGCCTAACGTGGCGAAACCCCTTCATGTAGGCCATCTCCGCTCTGCCATTATCGGGGAGAGCATAAAACGTATGGGACGTTTTATGGGACATAACATGATAGGAGATGTGCATTTAGGCGACTGGGGACTTCAAATGGGGTTAATTATAACGGAGTTAAGGCAGCGCCAGCCAGAGCTTGTTTATTTTGATGAAAATTATGCCGGCGAATATCCCAAAGAGCCGCCATTTACCATTGCTCAGTTGGAAGAGATTTATCCTACTGCCAGCAGCAAATCCAAGGAGGATGAAGCATACAAGGAAGCTGCCATGGAGGCCACCTATGAACTTCAGCAGGGACGGGCGGGTTATCAGGCGCTGTTGTCCCATATATTAAATGTCAGCGTTACGGACTTGAAGAAAAATTATGAGAATCTAAATGTTTCCTTTGATTTGTGGAAAGGAGAATCGGACGCCCAGCCTTTTATCCCGGATATGGTGGAGAAGATGAAGGCGGAGGGATATGCTTATATCAGCGAAGGCGCGCTGGTGGTGGACGTGAAGGAGGAGGGCGATACAAAAGAGATACCTCCCTGCATGATTTTAAAATCCGACGGAGCATCCCTTTATAATACTACGGATTTGGCAACCATTGTATGGCGTATGAGGGATTACCATCCCCATGAAATTATTTACGTAGTGGATAAGCGTCAGGAATTGTATTTTACCCAGGTTTTCCGGTGTGCAAAAAAGACGGGGCTGGTGGAGCCGGACACTAAGCTTAAATTTTTAGGCTTTGGCACCATGAACGGCAAAGACGGCAAGCCTTTTAAAACAAGGGAAGGCGGCGTTATGCGTCTGGAAACCCTGGTGTCCGAGATAAATCAGGAGATGTACAAAAAAATCAGGGAAAACAATACCATGGAGGAAGAGGAGGCAAAAGAAACAGCCAGAATCGTAGCCCTTTCTGCCATAAAGTATGGGGATTTGTCCAACCAGGCTTCCAAAGACTATATTTTTGACGTGGAGCGCTTTACTTCTTTTGAGGGAAATACAGGGCCTTATATTTTATATACCATTGTAAGGATTAAGTCTATTCTGGCAAAATATAAAGCATCCGGCAAAAAGGCGGAAGATACGAAGATTCGCCCGGCAGGCGGGGACAGTGAGAAATCTCTCATGTTGGAGATTAGTAAATTCAACAGTGCCATGGAGAATGCATTTGAGGAGATTGCGCCCCATAAAATCTGTGCCTATATTTATGACCTTGCCAATGCTTTTAACCGTTTTTACCATGAAACGAAAATTCTCACAGAGGAGGATGAAAACGTACAGGCAGGCTATATCTGCCTGTTGGAGCTTACAAAAGGGATTTTGGAGAAATGTATTGATATATTGGGATTTTCCGCACCGGAACGTATGTAGAAAAATGATAGAAGAAGCTCCAAAGGAGCTTCTTCTTGTTACAAAAGCTTATGTTAATATCCTAAAGTTTCTCCCACTAAAATTACTTTTATGCGTCCGGGGCATCCGTTTCGTCTGGTAATGACAATCTGGTTGCAGATGCAGTCATTGGAGAGACAGTCATGACAGACTCCGGTGGAAGCACAGGGAGTTTTTTTATTCAGCCGGATACAGTTTGGCGGTGTGGCGGCATTTCGTACCCGGTTGACGGCTTCCTCCACGGAGGGGACGATTTTATTCATGCCTGTCATAAGGACAACCTGTTTCGGGCCGTAAATTAAGGCAGCCACCCGGTTGCCGGTGCCGTCAATATTAATCAGTTCCCCCTGGGTGGTTATGGCGTTGCATCCCATAAAATATGTATCTGCCAGTAATGCCTGATGGTATATTTCTTCTGCCTCCTCCCGGTTTTTTGCCGTCGCCCTGTCTAAAAGGCGGAT
>CANRJF010000076.1 GCA_947630855.1 uncultured Lachnospiraceae bacterium | reverse complement strand
TTGCTGTTTGAGGCGTAAGAACATGATTCAGGTGTGCAAAAATGCCATCGCGAAGCGATTTTTATGCATTTTTGCATTGTATCTGTGAAGGTACTGAACAGATACAATTTCTCTTTACTTAGGGTATCCTTTCAAGGCAGAATCATACTAGATAAAATTTGCCAGAAGATGAAATCACATCTAAAAATCCTCTTTCCGATAACCAAAATTCTTCATTAACGCATCACTGTCCCGCCAGTCCTTTTTCACTTTCACCCACAGCTTTAAGTTCACTTTGCGTTCCAACAGGCGTTCCAGCTCAAATCGGGCATTGCTGCCAATCTTTTTTAACATGGCTCCGCTTTTGCCGATAATAATGCCCTTATGAGATTCACGTTCACAGATAATGGTGGCCTCAATATCTGTTATATTCCCTTTTTTCCTGTCCTTCATGGACTCAATGGTCACTGCAATACCGTGGGGAACTTCCTCGTCTAAGGCGTGGAGGGATTTCTCCCGGATAATTTCCGCAGCAATCTGGCGCTCCGGCTGGTCTGTCACCGTATCTTCGTCATAAAACATGGGACCATAGGGAAGATATTTAAAAATCGTGTCAATCACATCATCCAGGTTATGCCCCCGCAATGCGGAGGTTGGAATAATTTCATCAAAATCATAAGCCTTCCGGTAAGTGTCTATGGATTCCAAAATCTTTTCTTTTTCCACCATATCAACTTTATTAATTATAAGGATTACCGGAATATTAACTTTTTTTAACTGCCCGATAATGTGCTGTTCCCCTGCGCCAATATAATTGGTGGGCTCCACCAGCCATAAAATGGCGTCCACGTCCTTTAAAGAACTTTCCGCCACATTTACCATATACTCCCCCAGCTTATTTTTTGCCTTGTGAATGCCAGGGGTATCCACAAAAACAATCTGGCCCCGCTCTCTATCCGTGTACACCGTCTGAATCCTGTTTCTGGTGGTCTGGGGCTTTTTTGACGTAATGGCTATCTTTTGCCCAATCAAATGATTCATTAAGGTGGATTTCCCCACATTCGGGCGTCCGATAATAGTGACAAATCCTGATTTAATATTTTCTTCCATATTGATTCCTCTGTTTATTACAACAATTCTTTTGTACTGAAAAACAATTCCTTCTGTTCCCTTACTTTCTCCTCATTGCCAATCACGCAGATATTCTCCTGGGAAAGCACTGCCTCCACCAAATCGGACAGCTTCTTAATATCTTCTTCCGTAGCGTTAATTACCTCATCCCGCTCCTTTTGGATATCTTCAAAGGACACATGGGACAAATATGCCAGGGTGGAACGGCTTCCTTTGGCGTTGGGGTTTAAAGGTGTATCCATTTCACTGACAGTACCGATAATGTACTTTGTCATATCCCTTTCGTCTGCATGAAACTTTCTGATATACTCAGGGATTTTCTCATAAACTTCATTGGTCTTTTCTAAGTTTGGGTCCCTGTAAGATGAAAAATAAGCATTGCCGTTTCTGGCAAATCCGCTGCTGCAGCCGTAAGCCCCTCCTTTTACCCTGATATTGTTCCAAAGATAATCATAACTTAATATAATCCTTAATATTTTTAAAGCTCCTGTATAAGAAAAGCCTGCCTTTTTAAAATTTCCGGCACGGGAGACATACTGTACCTTGGATGCGTCCATAAACCCTTCGTTTTTCTTTTCACACTGCAAAAGGGCATTTTCTTCAAAACTTCCTTTTTCCGGCAGCCCTTTTTGTAATTTTTCCAGACTTTCCGGCAGCTTTTTATAGCCCTCTTCATCGCAGGTAACGCTGATAAGCAGTCCTTCCCTGGTACACACCTGCCTTCTCAATTCATTTAGCTTATTGATAAGTTCCTTCTTTTTAGCCTCAAAATGCTCTTCATAATCTGCCACCACACGGTAAAAATCAATGCCCATGGTCATATCATTAAACAGCGCCGTCTCCGAAAAATAAGACATGGCACGAATGGCCGATACGGAATTGCCGGAGGAGGACAGGCTCATCTGCAATCTGGATTTCACTTCGGATAAAATCTCATGAAGCCGCTTTTCATCTGTAAAATCCGTATCACAGATAATTTCTTTCATAAGCTCTATGGCTTTTTGCAGTTTATCATACAGCACTTTTGTCTTTAACTCAAACTTTGCCTCATAATAAGTATCATCCGCCACACTGGGATAGGCGGTGATGGCGGCGGACATGCCCCCTGTTTCCATGTTAATCTCATCTGCCAAATCCCCGTAGGTGTGGTAAGCGCTGTCCATATAGCCAAGCACTGACTTTAAAATCCCAAGGTAAGGCAAATCCTCCTGGGCCACTTTTCGGATATCAAACAACAAATCAAGATAAATAATGCCATTGGAAAAAATATTGTGGAACAACACGGGAAATCCTGCGCATTCCCGCTTTTCATTTACAAAAGGCATGGCCTCCCGTTTCATATCAGACCTTTTTAACATGGGAATCTTCTCAATATCCTCCCGTCTTGAAGGCTCCTCCTGATATTGCTTTAAATGCTTTGTATCCTGAATTAATCCATGGATTTCCTCTTCCTTTAATCCGTTTTTAAATTTTTCCAATTTTTCTGCCAGAGCTTTTTCATTCTTTGCATTTAATCCGTGTTCCGGCTCAATAACCACCATGGAAACATGGGTGTTGTCTATCATATAATCCTGAATTAATTTTTCAAAATAATCTGTTTCCACCTGTTCCCGCAAAAATTTGAAAGTGTCCCCTGCCTCAATATGCATAAAGGGTATGGCATCGTCATAAAGCCAACTGTCAAACATCTGCAGCCCATAAATCAATCCCTTTGGATAATGGCCGAAGTCAGATTCCCGGTAACGAAACTCCCCGCTGTTAATGCCTGCTAACAGGGATTTTTTATTCAGTCCCCCCTGTGCCTGCTCCTTTAATACAGATTGAATAATATTCACAAATCTCTCTTTATCTGATTTGTTGGCATTTTTTGCCACAATGGAAAACATGGGCTGATACACTCCGTTATCGTAAGAACCCATAATATCCTTACCGATGCCCGCATCAATCAAAGCCTTTTTCAACGGGGCTGCCGGGGCATTTAAAAGGGCATAATCCAAAATCTCAAATGCCTGGTACAGTTTTTTGTCTGTGGAAGTGCCGATAACCATGTTATAGGAAAGGTACGTGTTATCCTCCAAAGGCTCATTGCTTGCCACAGGGTATTTCCTGTAAACCTCTTTCACAGAATCGAAAGGTTTCTGCATTTTAATAGCGGAGTCAATGGAAATTATATCATAATTTGACAAATATTCCCTGTCCAGCCAATCCAGTTTTTCCCCCATATCCATATCCCCGTACAGATAAATATAAGAGTTGCATGGATGGTAATAACGCCTGTGAAAATCCAGGTAATCTTCATATGTTAAATCAGGAATAAATTCCGGGTCGCCCCCGGATTCATTGCCGTAAGCGTTGTCCGGGAACAGAGAATTTAAGATTTCCCGCTCCAGTACGCCTTCCGGGGAAGAGAATGCCCCCTTCATTTCATTGTAGACTACTCCGTTAATGGTAACGGGAGCGTCTGCATTCTCTAATTCGTAGTGCCAGCCTTCCTGTTTAAAAATTTCCTCCCTTTTATAAATATTGGGATGGAGAACTGCATCCATATACACATCCATAAGATTCTGAAAGTCCTTGTCGTTACAGCTTGCCACAGGATATACGGTCTTATCCGGGTAAGTCATGGCATTTAAAAAAGTATTTAAAGAACCCTTAACCAGTTCCACAAAGGGGTCTTTTGCCGGAAACTTATCCGAACCGCAAAGCACGGTATGTTCTACGATATGCGCCACACCGGTGCTGTCTGAAGGCGGGGTACGGAATCCAATATAAAATACTTTATTTTCGTCATCATTGGAAATGGCGGCAATCCTGGCGCCGCTTTTTTTATGACGGAGAATATATCCTTTGGAATTTAAATCTTTTAACTCTCTTTCCTCTATCAGTTCATATGCTTTTAAATCCTGTAATTTCAATCTGTTTTCCTCCAATTATTAAAATCGAGCAGAGAAGATGCCTTCCCCTGCCCGCCGCGCCGGGCGTCCGCTAATTCTGCTGACAATCTTCCTTGGACTCCCGTATGACTTATAAAAGAGGGTGTAAGACACCCTCTTTTCTTATGGTTATTATTTCCGAATTCTATAAAATTATTAAGCTAAACGTGTCACGTTTGCTGCCTGAGGTCCTTTTTCTCCTTCGACCACCTCAAATTCAACAGACTCCCCATCCTTCAGCTCTTTGAATCCATCCATTTGCAATGCGGAAAAATGAACGAAAATATCATTTCCCTCCGCATCAGAAATAAATCCATAACCTTTTTTTGCGTTAAACCATTTTACAGTTCCCTGCTGCATAACTTTTTCCTCCTGCTAATATATAACCTTGTGGTAACCCACATCGTCTACACTAGCATATTCTGGCGTATTTGTCAACTTCTTACTTCACCAAATTCAAGATATCTGCATATTTTTTCCTATATGCAGATGATATTACTCCCCAGGGGATATTACTTTTGCCAGAATATCCGCCAAAGGCTCCATGGCATTCATGGCTTCTTCCACAGTATTGGTCTGTGCCCCCACCTCAACCAAAAGGCTTCTGGGACAGTAATGCATATTGTAACGATACCCCTTTAAGTAAATAGCCCTGGAAAAACCGGGATAATATTCCTTTGCGGCAAGCTGCATCTGCAGGGAAAATGCCAGGTTATCCTGTATGTAAGGATTTGGCAGATAACCGATATCACCGTTGGCGGTGGTACGGCTAAGGCCGTTAAAAAACATGATGCTTGCCATCTGTTTTCCCCCCTGTTCCGTTACAAGATGCGTACCCTCCGGCACGCCGTCCCTGTGCAAATCGATTACTATTTCAATGCTGGGATTTTCTTTTAAAATCTGCTCCACAGCCGGCCCTGCCCTGGAATATGCATTATCCCTGGATTTTACATCATATTCTCCTGTATGGTGGATAACATGAAAACCGTAGTTTTGAAGAAGCTTCGTCAAATACTCTCCCACCCCCACAACAGAGGTGGAAGCATCCCCTGTGGAATCTGCAAACCCTTCCTGGGAATGGGTGTGGTAAATAAGAATCTGGGGGCTTTCCGCCCCATGGGTAAGCTTCATGCTCCTGCCTAACAAATCATCCACATTTAGCTGGCTGCTGTTAATGGTGGTGGTTCTGTCCACCACATAAAAATTCTGGAGAAGATAATCAAAATCCTTTAGCTTTTCTATGGGATAGGAAGCAACCGGCTCATTATTAGGCAGAAAAACCCCAGGCGCCGGGTTTTCCTGCACGGCTTCTTCCGCCGCCTCTTTGCCCACTCCCTCCTGGAAAAGATTTCCTGAGGACTCCTGGACTTCCTGCAAATTGCCATTCTCATTGCCCAAATTCCCGGTTTCACTTAAATTTTCTCCCTCCGGCTCCCCTGATGTAACAACTTCCCCTGTATTCTGGTCCACATAATTTTCATCCCTTGCCTCCCTGGCAATTATGGTTTCATAAGAAATATCACTTTCCATCTGGGTCGTATATTCTTCCGCCTTAACAACATAACCATATGCAGGAATTGTCCCAAATACCTGTTCTATGAAAAACTGTTCCCACGCCAGATTTCCGCTGCTGTAAAATATGGATGGAACTACTGTCTTTAGCATACTAAAATATCCTTCACTCTTCCCCTGCCTTAAAACAGCATACATAAGGGAATCCTTCTGCACCAAACTGTCAGAAAAAATGCAAATCGTTAAAATTATAACAGCAATCCCTGCCGTAAAAGTTTTTTTCCGGCTCCTGCCAGCAAAACGCCTTCTTTTCCACTTTTTTTTCACTTTACACACTCCTGCCACTTATATATATATGGCAGGACAAGGGTTTTATGCCAAAAATATGATTATCCTGTCAAAAGTCATGCCTGCAAAAATCATGCCGGGAAAAATGCCATATTGATTCCTTCCGATATGGTAAAACTTAACCGTTTAATAGATTCATCTATATCTTTCGGCGTCACAAACATGGCGTTAAGATTGGGGGCTAACAGTTCCCTTATCAATTCATGCTTTTCCGCCTCCTCTAACTGACTGATGGAATGGCCTATATCTTCTAATCTTCTGGTTTCTTCCATGGCACTCACCAGATTGGACATGGTATCGCTGACGATGGTTACGGCATCCACCACTGTGGGTATTCCAATGGCAATCACCGGTATACCAATACTTTCCTTATTTAATGCATGTCTGTGGTTCCCCACTCCTGAGCCGGGGGAAATTCCGGTATCCGTAATCTGAATGGTTCTGTTCAGACGCTTTGTGCTTCTTGCCGCCAAAGCGTCCACCGCAATGATATAATCCGGCTTTGTCTCTTTTAATACCCCTTTTATAATCTCTAATGTCTCCATTCCTGTCTGTGCCATCACTCCGGGCACAATACTGCTGATTTGATGGTTTCTGGTAAGTCCGAAGGCATATTTCCCAAATTTCTTTATTATATGCCTGGTAATCATCATATTGTCCGCCACCCTGGGCCCTAAGGCATCCGGTGTCACTTCCCGGTTCCCAAGGCCAACAACCAGTACGGATAGTTCTTCCGCCTCAATGGGCATCAGCTCTTTTAAGATTTTTGCCAACTGTTTTGAAATCTCCCGGTGATAGTTCTCATCAGAATCTGCCATATCCGGCGCCTCTAAGGTAATGTAATTTCCTCTGGGCTTCCCCATGGCTTTTGCCCCGTTTTCCGTCCTGATTATCACTTTTGTGATTTCCATGCTGCCGTCCACTTCTTCTTTTTTTACCTCAACTCCTTTAATCTCCACATTATCATTCTCAAATTTTTCTCTTGCTTCTAATGCAAGGTCCGTACGAACCTGATACATCTTTTGCACCACCTTTGATCGTATTAGTATCTGTTTCTGTACCTTCACAGATACCAATGATGTTTCTGTTTCCTATGATATAAAATAGTTTTTTGTAAAAACAGGCAAAATATGTATTGACAGATTAGAAATATTATCCTAAAATAATATTTGTATGCGTGTACCAAGACGTCCGTGTCCGGCTTTGATACACAAATGTTTATAAACAATAGAATTTTTCACATATTGGAGGTGTCCGGATTGGCTAACATTAAATCTGCTAAGAAAAGAATCTTAGTTGCACAGACAAAAACCGCAAGAAACAAATCCATTAAATCTGCGGTAAAGACTTCTATTAAGAAAGTAGAAGCCGCTGTAAATGCTAAGAACAAAGATGAAGCACAGGCTGCTTTAACTGCTGCTATTTCCACTATCAGCAAAGCTGCCAACAAAGGCGTATATCATAAGAATAACGCAGCCAGAAAAGTTTCCCGTTTAACAAAAATGGTAAATGAACTGGCTTCATAAAACCAAAACATAAGAGAAAAACACAGGGGTATTTCCGTCGATATCCCTGTGTTTTTTCATTCTTTACTGTATTTTACGATAAAAAGTTCCACTGCAATTTTTTCATTTAATTTTCCCGTTTTTACCGCTTCTTCCATGTCTGCCCCGTCCTTAAGGGCTTCTAGCAGCCGCTCTTTTGTAAAATTCCTGTTCTGTGCCTGGTACTTTTTTATGGCAAATGCCTGCACACCCACTTTTTTTGCAATATCCCCCCCGGCGTAACCCTTTCCGGTAAGTTCTTTTACCTCCGCAAGAATACGGAACTGTCTTGCAATGCGGTTTAAAATCCAGGCAGGGGATTCTATTAATGCCAGAAGGTCATAATACAAATCCCATGCTTTTTTTGGATTGTGGGCGGAAATGGCATCTACCATTTCATAAATCTTATTGCTAATCTGGGCAGTCACCACCGCTTCCACATCCTGGGCCTCAATTACGTCTTTTTTTAAAGTATAGCACAGCAGTTTTTCCAGCTCCCTGTCAATATTACTCATATCAAACCCTGTTTTTGACAAAAAAAGCTGCATTGCAGACCGGGTAATATTTTTATTTTCTTTTCCGATTCTCTTTAGAATCCACTTGTTTAACAATTCTTCGTTTTGGGTGGTAAATTCAACTACCCTTCCTGCCTCCCGTATGGCTTTATATGTTTTTGAACGTTTGTCCACCTCCGACTCCACAAAAATGAAACATGTACTGACATTTACCTGTGGCAGATAAGATGCCATGCTTTCACAGGCATTTTTAAAAAATCCGCTGTCCTCCACCAATATCACCCTGCGCTCGGCAAAAAAAGGCAGCGTCTCCGCTAAGTCGATAAGTTCGTCAGGATTTGTATCTTTTCCCTGATAGGAGGAAAAGTTCATGGTATCCCCCTCTGTGGTCATTGCTGCCACCAGCTTATCCCTGTACTGCTTTTTTAAATATACTTCCTCCCCATATAAAAGATAGCAGGAGCTAAAGTTATTATTTTTAATATCTTCATCAATACTTGCCATATTATTATCTCCCTTAGGTACTTCCCCAATTATATCTGTTTTAGTTCCCCCAAATTTTACAATAAATCTGCTGTGTTTTCAAGCGGCTTTAGCTGACCAAAAAAAATTTAAAATAAGTCTTTTCTTTTTTCCATAAAATGTTGTATAATATATACGATTATGAAATAAAGGAGTTTTTGTAATGATGAATGTATCAGCCATTGAGGCATTGAGAGCTGCAGTAACTGCTTCTGATTCCGTAAGAGAGCAGTCTGACGTGGATTTTTCATCCTATTTGAAAAAGAGCAAAACATTAGATGAAATTTATAAGGAAGCCTCACAGACATATGGTGTATCTGAAGAATTATTAAAAGCTATGACAAAGCAGGAATCCAGTTTCAGGACAAATGCCACCAGCCGCAGCGGCGCCCAGGGGCTTATGCAGTTAATGCCTGCCACTGCCGCAAGTCTTGGCGTAACAGATGCCTACGACCCATATCAGAATATTATGGGCGGTGCCAAGTACATCAAACAAATGCTGGACAAGTATAATGGAAATGTTTCCCTTGCCCTTGCCGCTTACAATGCCGGCAGCAACAATGTGGACAAGTACGGCGGGATTCCTCCCTTTGCGGAGACACAGAATTATGTAGCCAAAATCACCCAGTACTTATCGGAAGGCGTGGAAGTTCCTGACCAGGAAACCCACTACATAGTAGGTGACGCTGCCGTGGCAGCAAATACGGATGTAACTTATCAGGATTTGAACAACTTTGCACAGGATATTTTAACGGAAATTTTCTCTTACGAGGATTACATGAAAGTACTTACCACCCTGGTGGGAAAAGACAATGAAACCATGGCACTTTCCTTAAATGTAGTTTCTCATGAAGAGGAAGAAACTGAGCAGGTTACTGACGGCTACAAGGCTTATCAGGATTTAGCTTCCGCTCCTGCTGCAACTTTCATTGTAAACAATGCAGAAGCGGTGTAAATCAAAGACCCTCGCGGCAGTTGCCAAATGCCTGCAAGCAGTCACTTGTCTCGTTGCTCGCGGGAATGAAGCGTTAATTTCTTTACGCGGCTCTGCACATAAAAAGAAGACATGCCATCATGCCATGTCTTCTTTTTATGTGTTTGAGGCTTCCTGAACATTTACTGCTTATGATACTCTGCTGTCTCTTAACCGCTGCAGCACATGTGCCCTGGATAAGACTGTGATAATCACTGCCGCCATAACAATACCGGTAAATGTCTGCCCTAAGTTTGCAGGAACGGTTGCTACTGCCGGGCCAATGCCGTAAATAAATGCCTCCACTACTGCATAGCCTAAAACCTGCAGCAATCCGCCGCAGACTGCACCCACCAGCCAGTTCAGTTTTTTCTCCGGCATAATTTTTTCTACAAACGTTCCCATGGTAAATGCCATAATTCCTTTAATAATCAGTGTGGGCACAACATAAACCACATATCCGCCCAGCAAATCCGCCAAAGCCGCTCCAAAAGCCGCCGCTATGGTACCATTTTTCCGTCCTAACAACATCACTGCCAAAAATATCATACAATCCCCTAAATGGGTGTAGCCGCCTGTTAAAGGCGTGGGAATTTTAAAGGTGGTGGTAAATATATAGACCAACGCCATCATCAGGGCTGTCTTTACCAATGTCTGCATTTTTACATCTCTCATAAATATTACTCCTCCTAAAATTAGTTAATGTATAAAATCATTTTAGCCGGCTTTTTTTGATACATAGAGTATAATGCAGAATTGGTCTGAAATCTAGTGCCAGTTTTTAATAAATTGACCATACCAGTTATCTTTTATTCTACTTCATCCCTGATTTCCTTTGCCTTATCCGGGTAATTGGTTATCACCGCATCTACTTTTAAGCTGTAACATTTCTCCAAATCATCCCTGTTATTCACCGTCCACACATGCACTTTCCTCTCTGCCTGCCTTGCCTCTTTCATAAACCAGGGAAAAGTCAAATCGAAAAATGCGGGATGGAGACACTCAAAAGAATAATCTTTGGCATAAAACGCCGGATGCAGCCAGCCGTCGGAGAATAAAATCCCACACAATGCCTTAGAATCCAATTCCTTTATCCGCAGAAGGCTTTCATGGTTGAAGGAAGAATAGCATACCCGTTCTTCCATCCCCGCCTCTTTTGCACATGCAAGAACCGCCTTTTCAATTCCTTCATAATGAAGTTTTCCTGTTTTTAATTCTACGTTTACGGTAAGCCCCGTGGGTTTTAATAATTCATATACCTCCTGCAAAGTAGGAATTTTAGCAAAAGAGGTATACTTCTTTTGAGGGACATTTACGTTTACTTTCTGAATCTCTTCTAAAGTAAAATCTTTTACAAATCCGCTTTCCCCACTGACCCTGTCTATCTTTTCATCATGGATGACCACCAGTTTATTATCCTTTGTAAGCTGTACATCCAGCTCCACTCCGTCTGCTCCCTGCTTTACCGCCAATTCAAAGGCTTCCAGTGTATTTTCAGGAGCATAGCCGCTGGCACCCCTGTGTGCCCATATTTTTGTTTTCATATACTTTTCCCTTCCTATTCTGTCATGCTTCAAAGATTATTCCCGCGAGCAACGAGCCAAGTGACTGCTTGCAGGCATTTGGCGACTGCCGCGAGGGTCAAAGACCCCGTTGCTTGCAGCGGGGTCTTTGATTTGTTACAGGCCAAACATTTCCCTGCAAATCTCCTTTCCTGCCTTACTCTTAAATATATTTTCATATGTATTTTTAACAGACTCCTTTGAATATTCCCCCTCAAACATATTAACAAGGAAATCTGCCTCCACCAGAATCTGATAATCCATGCCGTCTATATCGGTATAAGTATGGTGATGCCCCACCAAGTAACACACCCGTTGGATTACATCTTCCTCATACTCTAACTCCCGTAACATTGCCTCTGCCACAGGAACTCCCTCTTTTTCCTGAAGAGGCCCCTCGTCAGAACCGTATTTTTCCTCCGCAGGCTTGATGCCGATATCGTGGACATAAGCTGCCGTTTCTAAAATAAACCGGGTTTTTTCATCTAATCCCTCCAGTTCCCCAATAAGTTTTGAAAAACTGTGCACTTTGATAAAATGCTGGATTCTTAAAGGGTCGCCGGCATAGTACATTATCATCTTTTTTGCTAGTTTATTCATGTTTCCTCTTTCCCTTGGAATAGCAAAGCTATCCCAATCAATAGGCGCTTTCTTTATTTTCTTTTGAGAATAATTTCCTCAAATATAGTATATACTGTTTTATCAAAAAAGCCAAATAAAATCTATGTTAAGTTTCTCCATTTTACTGTTTAAGAAAACCGGTATCTTTTCAGTGCCCCCACAGATACTCCATAAACGTTATTTTGCTTTACTTTGGGAGGCAATAATGGGTGTTCTTTCCCTTACCTTCCTGGATAATCAGCCCGTTTCCTAACATTTGCTTTAGCAGCCGTCCACATGTTGTCTGGCCGATACCCAGCAGCATTTCAACTTCTTTTCTTGTGACAAACCCCCGTTCCTTTGCCAGAGCAATTACTTTTTCTTCTTCCCTGCTGTCTTTAGAATCAGTATTTTCCGGTTCTTTCTGTTCCGTCTTTGCGTTCAGGTTGGGAAGAATGAGCTTAAACGCATTATCGGACGTTTCAATCTGCGGCATCATCCCGGTTCCTTCGTAGGCATCCATGATTTTTAGTATTCCGGTACCATAGGCTTCTATCAGTTCCAGACGGTAAAATACATTTGCCAGTTTCACGTTCCGGCAGACGGATATTCCCATCGTCACATCCTTTAAGGTCACTCCGCTTACCAGGCCGCCTATGGAAGTAAACTCGATCCTGTCTGTATAAATGCTGATAAAGGTACTGGCCCGAAAGGAATATTCACGGTGCACCAGGAGGTTCAGAAGGGCTTCTCTGACAGCTACCTCCGGGTAGTCCCGCCTGTCGATACGGCGCAGCTTATCAAAAGACGAATGAATCTGATTACGGAAATCAATAAAATCATAAACATCATCCATCTGCTGAAACAGGGAGCCGGTAAATTCTTTCCGGTCCTTAAACTGGTTCTGATTTCTGCCTTCAAAAACAGCAGCCTTAATCGTATGCACGCACTGGTCGGAAAGCAGCAGCCCCAGGTTCGTATAAACACCATCCTGTGTCATAATCCCAAGTGTTTTCATTTGGGCCTGCCCAAACTTTATATTCCGGCCCGCAAATTCTTTTCCAACTTTCTCAAAGGTCAAATTCTGCTCCAAAGACCGCATTTCCTCAAAGTGGTCGCCATCCGTTTCCTTAATCATGTGCCGTATTGCCGTATTGGTAGCCGGCACGGAGGAATATCCCTGACGGACATATACCCCTTCGGGACGCAGTCCTTTTTTCGCAATATAATAAGGACGCTCCGTTCCCTGCTGAATATCAACTGCGACAATTTTCTTTCCCTCAACCGTCAAGGTCTCAAAATGAAGAAACATGGTTAAGTCCGGTTTGATTGCATCCCGAACCATATTACTGACCTGTAATGAAGCACCGTCCGGGTCATTAAGCCCCGATACGGTTCCGTCATCCTGGACGCCAATATACAGCTTTCCGCCCTCACAGTTTGCAAAAGCAATGATTTCTTTTTTGATGTCCTCCACCACAATTGCTTTCAGTTCAACCGTTTCACTTTCCTGAAAAGTCATTTGACCGCCTCCCAAATTTATTCTAACCACATTCTAACCATTCTAACCGTTCTTGTCAATCTGTTTGGTTAGAATGGTTAGAATGAATTGCAGAGCGCGGGAAAATTTATGTAGGATTTTCCTGTTCGGGTTTTGCCTGATTTCCAACAAAAAAAGCAGATAGCTCATTGCTTTCTATCTGCTTTTTCTCATTTTAATTGGACATTTCCACCAGCCTGTCAAGAACTTTTAACGCCTTGCCGGAATCAATGGACTCCCCTGCCATATCAATCCCTGTTTTAATGGAATCCGCCATGCCTGCAATGTAAAGGGCTGCCCCGGCATTTAACAGAACAATGTCACGCTTTGCCCCCTTTTCTTCCCCGGAAAGGATTGCCCTGGTAATCTTTGCATTTTCTGCTCCGTCCCCTCCCTGCAAATCTTTCAGTTCTCCCCTCTTTAAGCCAAACTGCTCCGGCGTCACCTTAAATGTTTTAACTGTGCCGTTGTCAATCTCTGATACCATGGTCTCCTCCGTAATGGAAAATTCATCCATATTGTTGTCACATCCACTCATAACAAAGGCGCGCTCCACGCCCAGGCGGCTCATAACCGTTGCAATTTTTTCCGTTATTTTGGGGTCATATACACCTACCACCATATATTTTGCCCTGGACGGGTTTGCCAGAGGCCCTAAAATATTAAATACCGTGCGTATACCAAGTTCATTTCTTGCCTGGCCCACAAAACGCATAGACTTGTTAAAAAGCTGGGCAAACATAAAGCCAATCCCTGCTTCGTCCACGCATTTCTCCACCACATCAGGTTCTGCGGATATGTTTACTCCTAATGCCTCCAGCACATCCCCTGCCCCGCTTTTCGAAGAAATGGAACGGTTCCCGTGTTTTGCTATGTGAAGCCCTGCTCCTGCAGCCACAAAGGAACTGGTGGTGGAAATATTAAATGAATAGGTAGAATCACCCCCGGTTCCCACCAAATCCAGATACACTTCTGATTTTGGAGATATGGTATCCGCCTTATCCCGAAGCACAGAGGCGAAGCCTGTCAATTCGTCAATCGTCTCCCCCTTCATCCGCAGGGCCGTTAAAAATGCGCCAATTTGTGCCTGAGTTGCGTTTCCGCTTAACATTACATCCATGGCATGTTTTGCTTCCTCTTCTGTTAAATTTTCTCCTGCTACTGCTTTTGCGATAACTTCTTTCATTTTCTTATCCTCCTTTTTTATAATCCGGCTTTAAAAGACTTGCAGTACTCTGCCGCCGCTGAAACATCATAATTATTTTTCTCTAACAATTTGATAAAATGGCTGCCCACAATAGCCCCGTCAATGATATCTTTCATGGGGGCAATATCCTGTGGCGTCCTGATGCCAAATCCCATCATAACAGGGATTTTTGCCACTTCTTTTACCGATTTTAAATACTCTATAATCTCTTTATGGAATGCTGCCGCCTGACCGGTAACCCCCATGGAAGATACACAGTAGACAAATCCTCTGGCATGTTCTAATATCATGGGAATGCGTTTTTTAGAAACAGGAGATACAAGCTGGATTAATATGGCTCCTTCCTCTTTATCTAAAGCCTTCTGCAATTCCTCCTGCTCCTCATAGGGAAGGTCTGGAATAATCAGTCCGTCCACACCCGTTTCCTTACATTTTTTTACAAATGCTTCCACGCCGTAACGGAATATGGTATTGGAGTACATCATGAAAATAATGGGAATTTCCACACCCTCTTTCCGCACTTCCCCCATCATGTCAAAAATTTTCGACAAGGTTGTTCCCTGACAGATGGATTTGTAGGATGCCTGCTGGATTACCGGCCCGTCTGCCACCGGGTCGGAAAAAGGCACTCCCAACTCTATCACATCCGTTCCTGCCTCCTCCTGGGCTTTTATCAGGGCTTTTGTCCCTTCCATATCAGGAAGCCCTGCCACCATATATGTTATAAATGCTTTTTCGTTTTTTTCTTTTAAATGGGCCATCTTTTCTTCAATACGATTCATGTTTTACCATCCTTTCCCTCTCTTTTTGCCGCCGTTTTAGTTTAAATAAGCCTTTCCTGCAAGATAATCTGCAATAGTATTTACATCCTTATCCCCCCTGCCGGAAAGACATACAATCATGGCCTGATTTTCCGTCATATCCTTTGCCTTTTTAAATGCATAGGCTATGGCATGGGCGCTTTCAATGGCAGGAATGATTCCTTCCAGTTTACACAGTTCCATTAAGGCATCCATGGCCTCGCCGTCGGTAATGGATACATATTCTGCCCTTCCCGTATCCCTTAAATAAGCATGTTCCGGCCCCACCCCAGGGTAGTCAAGGCCGGCGGAAATGGAGTGGGCAAGTTTTATATTGCCATCCCCATCCTGTAAAAGATAAGAACGCATACCGTGTAATGTCCCCGGTATTCCCTCTGCCATGGCTGCGGCGTGTTCCCCCGTTTTAATTCCTTTTCCGGCGGCTTCCACCCCGATAAGTTCCACGTCTTTCTCCTCAATAAAATCCGCAAACATACCGATGGAATTAGAGCCTCCTCCCACACATGCCATCACCACATCAGGCATTTTTTTCTCCGCTTCATAAAACTGCCTTTTTGCCTCCCTGCTGATAACGCTCTGGAACTCTTTGACAATCTTCGGATAAGGGTAAGGCCCCACGGCGGAACCGATAATATAAAAAGTGTCTTCCGCCGTTTTTGCCCAGGTACGGATAGCCTCATTGGTGGCATCTTTCAGCGTATTGCTGCCGGAACGGACACATTCTACTTTTGCCCCCAGCATCTCCATGCGCATCACATTTAATGCCTGGCGTTTCATGTCCTCCTCCCCCATATAGACGGTACATTCCATGTCAAAAAGAGCCGCTCCGGTGGCTGTGGCAACGCCGTGCTGCCCTGCTCCGGTTTCCGCAATTACCTTTGTTTTTCCCATACGTTTTGCCAAAAGAATCTGGCCTATCACATTATTGATTTTGTGGGCGCCTGTATGGTTTAAATCTTCCCGTTTCAGGTAAATTTTCGTACCGTACTTTTTGCTTAACCTCTCTGCAAAATAGAGGGGCGTCTCCCTGCCCACATACTGCTTCAGATAATAATGATAATCTGCTAAAAATTTTTCATCACAAATGGCGGCTTCAAATGCCTCATCCAATTCCTCCAACGTATTCATTAAAGATTCGGATACAAACTGTCCTCCAAATTCTCCGTAATATGATTTTCTGTTCATAGTTTCCTGCCTTCCTTCTATAAAAATTATTTACTGCAAATTTCATCAGGCATTACTTCTCACCTGTCTTACAAACTCTAAAATTTTCTGTCTGTTTTTTCCTGTATCGTCTTCCACGCTGCTGCTCACATCCACCACCTGAGGGGAAAAAGCACGAATACCTTCTTTTACATTTTCGGCATTTAACCCTCCTGCCAAAATCAAATCCCTTCCGGCAGTATATTTTTTTATCCGGCTTCCCATGCCTTCCCAGTCAAAGGCTTTTCCGCCCCCGTAACCGGCTCCGTCCACAAGAAAGCCTGCAATGGTATTCCCCCTTTTTTCTTCTTCCGAAAAAAACTTTTCCAGGGAAAGGTCATCTGTAATATTTACCGCCCGCCAGAGGGGAAATTTTTCCTTTAACACCTGGGGCTTTAATTCCCCGTGAATCTGGATAATATCAAATCCTGCCAAAAAAAGTTTTTCTGCCAGATAAACATCCGGGCTTACGGTAACCGCCACCTTTTTAATTTTTTCCGCCAGGCTTTTTCCTATTTCCCGTGCCAATTCCAATGTTACATTCCGCCTGCTTTTTTCATAAAAAACAAATCCTGCATAATCCACATCTGCCTCGTTTAAATATTCTGCTTCCCTGAAATCCGTGATGCCGCAGATTTTAATTTTCGGCGTTACAAACTCTTCCATCTCTCTGCTAACTCCTTTGGGTTTTCCGATTCCATAAATGCCCTGCCGATTAAAAATGCATCCACATGGCATTCCTTTAAAAACACTACATCCTTATCGGTGACAATTCCGCTCTCCGCTACAAAAACTTTATGTTCCGGTATATATTTGGACAGCCTTTCTGTGGTTTCTAAATGAATGGTAAAATCCTTTAAATCCCGGTTGTTGACGCCGATTATCTCTGCGTCTAATTTCAGGGCCCTCTCCATTTCATATTCGTCATGAACCTCCACCAGGGCATCCATGTTCAGTTCTTTTGCAAGCCGGTAAAAATCCCGCATCTGCCCATCCTCTAAGATAGCCGCTATTAAAAGGACGGCATCTGCCCCGATTACCTTTGCCTCATAAAACTGGTAAGGGTCTATCATAAAATCCTTTCGGAGAATA
>CANRJF010000075.1 GCA_947630855.1 uncultured Lachnospiraceae bacterium | reverse complement strand
CAGCAAAAATGGTAGAAGAGAGGACAAAAACAGTAGTCGAAGAGGCAGCAAAAGCAATCGAAGAAAAAGAGAAAGCAATCGAAGAGGCAGCCAAGGAGAGGGAAAAGGCTGTGGAAGAAGCGACAAAAAGGGAACAGGAAAAAACCAGAGAGCAGGAACGGCGGGCAGAACAGGCTGAAAAGAAGGCGGAACAGGCAGAAGCAGAAATAAAGCGTCTGCGGGAAGAGTTGAAACGGGTAACTGCCCATAAAGTTAGTGAATTGTAAGCTATCATTCATGACCTAACCGCTCACTTGCTGAGCGGTAGGCCCAGAATGATTGAATAAAAGGCTTTACACCTTGTAAAAAACCGCTTATAATACAAATATCAATATGAAGGCGGTGATTATATGGAGGCAGCAGAAATGAGCAAAGAAGAGCTTATGAAAATATCCGTAGAAGAGTTTTCCAGACTGCAAGATTGGATGTTAGGATCACCAAAGGATTCAGAGGTTTATAAAGGTATGAAAAAGAGATATGATGAATTAAAAGTTATATTGGCGAGTTTAAATGTTAATGTAACAGGCATTGACAAAGTTAAAGAGTAACAATTAAAAAATAGCAATGACCATAACCAAAAGGTGTAAAGTCTTTTATCCAGTTATTAAGGGTAGGCTTTACACCTTTTAAAGCGTTACAATTCACGGTTTAACCGCAAGCGGTTATCCCATGAATTGCAACTTCGCGAGCCCATTTTAAGAATTTGCTATGCAAATTGGGGCTCGCTCACATTTGAATCATGTTCTGGGCCTACCGCTCAGCAAGTGAGCGGTTAGGCCATAAATGGTAACTTTAAAGCAGCAGAGAAAACAGAGGTACAAAATTATCTTTTCTTTCCCCAAAAATTTTGCTATAATAGTGACAGTATAGCCACAGGCATTTATAATTTTGCACCCATAATGGAAAACTTTTCCAAAAAAATAAAAAAGTGGTACTATGGAACTATAATTTTTTAGAGGGGTTCATACGATATATAACATATAAGTCTAACTAGGCGCATTTATGCCATTACACATAAGTGGCTGGTTGGTTTTCACAATAAAATGGTTTTCCATTTCATATAGTATGCAAGAATCTCATGGGAAGGAAGAGAGGGAGCGATAATTATGTACAAGGACGTAGCAAAGAAAATCACAGCATGGATATTGGTACTCTGCATGATAGGCAGTGTGCCGGATTTCAGTCTGTGGGCAGCACCCACCGGAAACGGCGGCCATTCTTACCAGAATTATGTGGATGATGGTCAGGGTAAACAGTTTGTAAACACCTCATATAAACATGTGACAATTACCAACACCTTTACGGCGGACGCCAACCAAGTCGCCGGCATGACAGCCCAGAAAGTGGAATCTGTTTCATTTAAGCTGAACGCCGGTGAACATTGGGGAGGTACAGGCGAGTTTATCTGTGAGGCAGATTATGCCGTTAAAGTCACTGCGGGAGGCAAATCCGTATCGAAATCAGGTCAGTATCAGATGCCAGATCATCATGACCTCGACGGTATACAGGATACGATTACGGTTGACGGTTTTGATGAACTTATATTTGGCGAAGGGGACACAGTGACGGTAGAAGTTACCGTGGGTGATGCCGCAAACGGCGTGAAGTGGATAGAAACCGGAGGAATCCATTTTACTGGCAAAGACACAGTTTCCTTTGAAGTGGCAAATGCAGCACAGGACGCAGGAGAGAGTTCTTATAATGGTACATCTCTGACAAACAGTGGCAAGGCAGCCTGTGTAAAACTCACCACCTCAGAGTGTGCATCCAAGGATGACACTACGGCTATGTCTTTTAAGAAAAAGGATTTGGCAGTGCCCATTGAAGGCGGTGTGGTGGAATTGGCAAAAGAATTGCAGTTTACACCCAGTACGGCAAAACAGAGGGATGCTGCATGGGAGTCCTCAGACCAGGGGGCTGCCTCCGTGGATGGAGCAGGAAGACTGACCCCGAAATCTGTGGGAACAACCACCATTACAGCTACGTTAAAAGATAAGCCCGCTATTTCAGATACCATTACGATAAAAGTATGTAAAAATATAGACAGCAGCAGCGTTACGGTTAATAATGGGGGAGGCATTCCGGCACAGGAATATACCGGAGAACAGTTGAAACCTAAAGCTGACTTGTATGACGGGAGCACAAAACTTAGTTCAGCTCTGCATTACAGCCATAGTTATGGAACGAACATTAATGCAGGCACAGGTGCAGGTACGGTAACTTTTACCGGAAATCCTACCAACGGTTACACAGGGGACAAAGTAGTTAATTTTGATATTGAACCCGCTTCTTTGAAGGACAATATATATGTTAAAGTGGCTGGCGTGCCTGAATATACATATCCTACTGAAGCAGAGGTTACAGCTTATCAGACATCCAGCAGCAATGCCAGCGCTACTGCGGCAGATGTTTTAAAGTCATGGATTGAAGAAGATTTAACAGACGGAACAATAAAGATTACCTATGCGAAAACCAAGACAAATGAACTGGCAATGGGTACGGATTATACCATTACCGGCTCTAACCTTACACAGGCAGGAGCAGGGGCATATGTGGAGATTACAGGACAGGGTAATTATAAGAATACTTTAAAAATTAACATACCTATTAAAAAAGAAATTACATCTACCGGTATGGAAATCCGCCCGGCATCCGGCAGTACATTTACAAATTACTGGTATACCGGGGAAGTGTACAAACCGGAAGTGGAAGTATGGGACACAATTACCAATACACAACTTACCCCCGGAGTTCATTATGATGCAAATATTGAGTATGCAGATTCAGAGAATGGGACGGCAGCCTTAACAGCAAATGCAGGAACGAAGTATATTCGTGTTAAAGGACTGGGCAGTTATGCGACAGCAGATGCGAATGCCAGATTAATAGAAGAATATGAAGTACAGAAGAGAAGTTTACAGGATAACGAGGTCTATATTGAGATACCCAAACAGCCGTCAGACGTTCTTACTGACCCCAACAAGGCTAACGTAATCGTTAGATTCCCGGGGAAGAACGGAAAAAACCTGGTACAGTATGATGGAAGTACAAATGAGGATACTGCCGATTACAAAGTAGAGACAGATACAAGAAAACATCCAAGCAATGATACAATGGTTCTCTGGTTCAGGCTGGTAGGCATGGACCGTAACTTCACAGGTGCAACCGAGTGGAAAGTACTGGATACGGGCATTGATATTAAAACAGTAGATTTTAAATTCGCGGCTTCAAATATTGATACGCTTACCGTAGATTATAAGGGGCCAAAAGGCGCTCAGCCTGGTGTTGTGCTGACAAAAGACGGCACCGAATTGGTACAAGGCAAGGATTATGAAGTGGAATATGAAAACAATACAAAGGTAGGAACAGCCACAGTCAGAATCACAGGTATAGGAAATTATGCTGGTATTATGACAAAACCCTTTACCATTCAGAAGGTGGATTTAACAAATAATCCCAATATTACAATTAGCCTGAAGAACACCAATTTGCTCTTTAATGCCAAGATGGTGAGCGGAGCCATAGAAAAAGGAGCAAAGCCGGAGGTTACCGTTACCTATAAAGGCCATGTGGGAGACGACAATAAGAGCGAAGCGTTTACCTATACCCTGGTGGAAAAGACAGACTATACACTTTCCTACACCAATGAAACCATGGCGGATGGTAATAGTGCTAAAACTGCTAACTCCAAGGTAACTATCACCGGAGCAGGAGATAACTTTGCGACAACGACTGCTGTTGATAAGGAGTATAATATTGACCAGCGAAGCATTGATGAAAATGACTGGAATAAAGGAGACGGTAATAAAATTGAGGTAGGAACGAAGGACAATATTTCCTATCCCGGACGTGATTTGACGGCGGAAGATTTAGGAGTTTATGTAAAGCATAATGATGTCACCTATTCTTCTGAAAGCAATGCAACGGAATTTGGAGACTATTTTAACGTAACTGTTGCCGATTCCGGTGACGGAAAGGTGTTAGTCAGCGTTGATGCTAAAGAGAATACAGATTATATGGGTCATTGGGAGAAAGAAGTGAATATTGCTCCCTTTAATATCAGCGGTGGCAAGGTGACTATTGATGCCATAGCAGATATGGAGTATCAGAAGGATACAGAGATTCATCCTGAACCGGTTGTAAAGCTTACCAGTGGTTCTTTAGTGCCATTGGTGAAAGACCAGGATTATACTGTAAGTTACAAAGACTGTGGTGAGACCAGTTACAAGGATCACCATGCCAAGGTTGTTGTCACAGGAAAAGGCAAGTACAGTGGTACGGCGGAAAAGGAATTTATTATTTATAAAAACCTGGACGGCAACGCAGGGGATGCGACGAACGACTATGCGGAAACCATTAAGCTGACCAGCCCCATTCCTCCCCAGTATTTTACAGGGGAAGCCATTGAGGTAGACAAAGCTGTTATTAAATTGGGGGATTACCTGAAAAACAACGGTGGCGTAAGAACCATTGATTTAACCGACTTTACAGTAGGTTATCCGACAGATGATGACCATAAAACCATTGGTGACCATAAAGTAACGTTGACAGGAGACGGCAAATATTATCAAGGCTCCATTGATTTGGACTATGAGATTGTAAAAAATTCCATTTCAAATGTTACCGTTACTCTGGAGAATGATAAGTATACCTACGGGTTTACAGGTTCCCAGATTAAGCCGAAACCGGTAGTTATGTGCGGTACTTATCCTCTTGTAGAAGGTACAGATTATACGGTTACCTGGGGCACAAACAGGAATGTAGGTGATGTTGATTCAAAGAAAAACTGGGTAAGGATTACGGCAGTATCCGGTGGAAACTTCGGCGGTATCGGCAGCAGTGGCGGCAATATGAAGACCGTTTATTTTGACATTACTGCAAAGGAGTTGGAGCAGGATGCTACGTTATATACTTATAATTACCCACAAGGCGACAAGAAACTTGAGATGCTAAACGGCTCTTATGATTTCAGCAGTGTTTCCGTAGTTGATATCGCTCGTGGCAGAACATTGGATGGACCCACGGCGGATACACCGGAGTATACCCTCTCTGTTAAGCGGAATACCGATGATTTGGAAAGTGGATGGCTTATATTTACAGGTGTGGGCAATTATACAGGTTCTGTGCGGTTCCCTGTGAAGCTGGAAAAACAGACCTTAGATGAGTCTCAGGTTACGGTAAGCTACACTCCGGGTTCATATGTGTACACTGGAAGAAGTGTTGCAGAAGATACCACATTCCAGTCCCGTCTTACAGTGGACAGAAAGACCGGCGCGGGTAATGCCACTGAAAGGTTGAAATACGGTGAGGATTATATCATTGCCCCTGTGAATGCTTCCGATGATTTGGTGAACTATACAGGACGGGAGACAAAATTCCAGATTGAGTTTATTGGTGATGATTTCCAGGGATTCTATAACAGGGATGATTTGAAATTTACCATTATCCAGAGACCGTTAAGCGACAGCGGCATTAAAGTGGATATCCCGAGCGTGCAGGTAGGAGAAACGCCTACTGTGACAGTAACCTATACCAATCCATACGGGGATGTTTTAACCTTAACCCAGGGTACGGATTATACCTATGTAATAAATAATGGGCAGCCTATTACCACGAAAGGAACATATCCTGTGGAGATTACGGCTGTAACCGGCGGTAACTATTCCGGCAAAAAAACGCAGAATTTTGGCGTGGGAGTGGGCATAGGCAGCGACGTAGAAATTACCCTTACCACTTCAGGTTATGCCATGAAACCTTTGTCAATAGCAGGTTATGAGGGGAAGATGGCTTATGTCTTCCAGGGAGAAGAGATTAAGCCTGCTGTGACAGGTGTAAAATTAAGTGACGGAACAACCCTTTCACCCAACAATTATGATGTGACGTATGTGGGAGATACCATAAATGCCAGCAACTTGAATGCAGATGCAAAGAGGACGCCCAGCGTAAAGATTACCGGAAAGAACGGTTATGCAGGCAGTGCAGAACAGGAATATTATATAATAGAAAAGAATATGGCGGATACCTCAGGCGGAACTGCCAATATTCCTTCCAAGGTTGAGGCACAGTTTACCGGAAGCGAAGTGCAGCCGGATATGAACATTACCTTTAGAAACACCAAAGGGAACATTATTACTTTAAAGAAAGGGGTCAATTATTCATACCCCAGCACGAATTTAAAAGATGTAGGGGTATCTCAGCCTTTGACTGTGAATTTCAGCCAGAATTATACCTATGATGACGGTAAAGGCAACCATAATGCGATAGTTGCATGTACTGTCACACCGAAAGATTTTATAGACGAAGAGGAGGGCGGAGATATTTACGTTGCCTTTGCCAATCCTCAGGATGCCTATGAATATACGGATTCCAGCCATCCCGTAGAGCCGGAGCTTATCGTTAAGGATATTAAACGTGGAGGCACGGGAGACTACAATGAGAATGGTACAGTGGCACAGTGGAATGCGGCTTATTCTATGGTAAAAGGCAAAGATTATGATATTAAGTACCAGAATAACAAGAAGCCGGGTACGGCAACCGTTACCATTACAGGTAAAGGAAATTATAAAAACAGCCAGTCCATTTCCAGAACCTTCCGCATTAAGGGAACTTTAAATAATGCCAATGTGGAACTGATTGATGCTTTGAACGATTATGAGTATCAGTATACAGGCAATGTGATTAAGCCCAGGTTAAAGATTTGGTTTGGCGATGATTCCAGCAATGCGTTGGTTCAGGGCAGGGAAGGCGATGCCACTGCAGACTTCTGGTGCGAATATCCGGATGAGGGCGAGCGGGCATATATTGACGCCGGCATAGGTAAACGGATTATCGTCCATGGCAGCGGAAATTATAAAGACAGCGTAGATTTTGAGGTTACGTTTGATATTATTCAGAGGAATATCAATGACGCAGTATTAGAGGGTGAACTTGGTTCCTTCGCTTATAAGGGGCAGGGAGTACAGCATAATATCATGCCGAAACCATCCTTGAGTTTTAACGGTAAGTCTTTAGTTTATGATGAAGATTTTGATTGTGTATGGCCTACGGAATGCTGGGATGTAAATACGGACTCAAATCCCAAGTACACAATTACCATTACAGGAAAAGGCAATTTTGTAGGCACTTATGAAAAAGAAGTCTCCTACACAGTGGGCAATAGTTTTACAAAAGACACGGTTTATGTGGAAATGACGGAAGACGAGTTTGATTATACAGGAAACACCATTAAACCTGTGGTTACCGTTAAGGATAAGAAAACCGGGAATACATTGACGGAAGGCGTGCATTATAATGTTTCTATCAATGACAGCAATCCGGAATATATCAATGCCGGAAAGAAGACCTTCAGAGTTTACGGTATTGACAGTGATGAGCATCCTTATCGCGGTGATGTGGAACTGCAATTTACTATTAAGCCTATTGATTTAAATGACAGGACAATTATCGTGGACGAGGAAGGCGTCTTAAAGCAAAGGTATCAGTATTATGGCGGCAGGCATGTGCCGGTGCCCAGCGTAAAATGGAGACGGGCAAGCTCATTGGGAGGAACACTGGAATTGACAGAGGAAAACGGTGATTTCACCTATGATTATCAGGATAATGTGAATGCCGGGGATGCTAAGATTATTATCGGGCCTGGCAGGACACAGCCTCTTGCAGACGGACCGAACTTTGTGGGCACCAGGGAAGTGATATTTAAAATCCAGCCGATTACGGTGGATGCAGACAGCAGGTATCTGGAAATTATAGATAATCATGACCCCCAGTGGGAATATATCTATACAGGCAGCAAGATTGTACCTGACCTTACCATTAAGTATGACGGCGTGGAACTGACAAACGGCGTGGACTATGTTCTTGATGTGCAAAACGGCATCAATGTTACAGACAATGCCAAAGTAAAGATTACCTTTAAGGGAAATTATCAGAACGGAGGGGATATCAGTAAGACATTTGTAATCCGCAAACGTTCTGTGACGGACGAAGGAAAAGTCCAAATTAACATGGATGATTCTTACAAGTATATCGGAACCCAGATTCGTCCGGAACCTGTGATTACATATGAAGGTCAGACGCTGGTAAATGGTACGGATTACAAACTTACCTACGGCGACAATACAAATGTTACGGATAACAATAAGGTTGTGATAGAGGGTATTAATAATTACCAGGGCATAGCCGAGATAGGTTTTGATATTACGCCTATTGACATTACTTCCGGTGATGTATTGATTCCGCCTTTAGAGACAGGAACCATCCGAAACGGAAAACCGGCGGAACCGGAATTTATGGTTTACTGGATGAAGAATGACCAGAAGATTCCTTTGTATGAGTATACGGGCGGTGCAGTTTCAGACGGAAACCGTGAGTATGCATATACCTACCGTTACTATGACAATACGGCGGTGGGAATGACAGGAAAGCTGGAAGTTACAGGTGTAAATAACTTTACAGGCGTAAAAACTCTGGAATTTGATATCAGGGCAGATATCTGCGACTATATTAAAGGTATCGAATGGAAGAACGGAGAGCCCAGCCTGACATTTAACAACAAGTCCAGGACAAATGAAGTAAGAGATGCAGCCAATGTAATTTTAACCGATGATACCGATGCAGCCAACAGGCGTGAAGGCTATGATTATGAGTTTGCCTATGAGCCGGTGGAAAACGGAGACGGGGATACGAAGAATGCCGGTAAGTATAAAGTGTTTATACGGGGTATTGGAAATTATGGCGGAAGAACTAATGAACTTCCTTTCACCATACAAAAGAGAAGCATTAAAAATGTAGCCTTTACTCCTGAAAGCACCAGCCTGGAGTTTAGCGGAAGTGCACAGGAACCCAAGATTACGGCGGAAGATAAAGAAAGCGGTTTGATTTTAGAGAAAGTTGAACTGGCGGATGCGGCAAAGACCAGCAATGCAAACGGCTATACCGCAGCCATTATAAAAGGTGATGCTACCAATGTAGGAAAACATACCGTTGCTTATAAGGCGGTGGATAACGGAAACTATACCACAGAGGAAGTTACCTTAGACTTTGAAATTACAGCAAGGAGCCTGGCAAAACTTGTGGTTGAGCCTGACGCACTGCCGGATTGTAATTATGACGGCAAGGAGCACAAGCCGGAGCTTAAGGTGATAGATAAGTCCAGGAATCCTCTTGGCGGGGCAGTGGAAGACGGAAACGGAAACTATGAGCTGACGGCGGATGACTGTATTATTGTCTACTCGGATAACATATATCCCGGGGAAGCTACGGTGACCATAACAGGTAAAGGAAATTATCAGGATAATATTGTAAGGCACTTTACTATTAACGCAGATTTATCCGCGGCAGAGATTGCCCCCATTCCGGTACAGCCCTATACGGGCAAACCGGTAACACCTGCATTGACCGTTTCCTTTGGCAATAAGAAGCTGGTTTTAGGTACGGATTATACGGTAACATATGATAACAATACGGAGAGGGGAGATAATGCTACGGCTACCATTCATGCCGTTACACCCGGTCTGTATACAGGAAGCAAGACGGTTACGTTTTCTATCGGAAGGAGTCTTGCCAACGCAGAGCTTCGTGCCATAGCCAACAGCTTTACTTATACGGGCAGCGCCATTACGCCTCAGGTTGTGGTGGATTACGGCAATGAGAGGCTTGTGCAGGGCAGGGATTATACGGTACAGTACTCCAACAATATTAATGTGGGTACGGCAACCATTACCGTAACCGGTACAGGTGCATACGAAGGCAGCATTACAAGGGATTTCAGGATTGTAGCAAGAAATATTACACGATGCAGTTTTTCCAATCCTCTCACCAGGCAGTACAACGGCCAGGCAACAAGCCAGAATGTGACGGTAGTAGACGGAAATCGGGCATTGACATTAAACAGGGATTATTCCATCAGGTATTTGAATAATACCAATCCGGGAACGGCAACTATCCAGATAACCGGGTTAGGCAATTACAGCGGAATAAAGACCATTAAGTACAACATTGAAGTGAAGCCTATGACGGCTACTTCTATCACAGGTACTACAAGCAACAGCGTTTCGCTGGCATGGACACCTGTTGACAGCGCCCAGGGTTATGCAATTTATAACACAGCCAACAACAGGCTGGTTGGAAAGACAACGGCAACTTCTTATACCCACGGAGGGCTTGCTTCAGGTCAGACTTACGGTTACAGGGTTCGTCCTTATGTAGTTTCTGACGGTGCAACTTATTATGGAGATTTCTCCAATTCGGTTAGCGCAGTAACCAATCCGGGCGTGCCTACCATTAAGGTGAAAGCCGGTAAAAAGCAGGCGAAAGTATCCTGGAATGTATTAGACGGCGTTACCGGGTATGAGGTTTACAGAAGTACCAAGAAGAACAAAGGATTTAAGAAGGTTAAGACGATTAAGAAAGCGTCAACCAAGAGTTATACGAATAAAAAGCTGAAATCAGGCAAGAAGTATTACTTTAAAGTAAGGGCATACAGGACTGCAAACGGAGTTACTGTATACGGTGATTTCTCAGCGACGAAAAAGGTAAAAGTGAAGTAAGGGATTGCCTTTATGGAAAAATACAAAATCGGCAGGCATGAATTTGATTCTAAGGAAGAATGGGAAAGCGCCTTAAAGGATTTAAAGAAAATTAAAAGCCTTGTGGAACAGTTGGATATAGAGGACCCGGAGGATACTCTGGTCCTCTATCAACTCCTACGCAATGGTGACGTCACATTTGAAAGCGATCTTGGTGATGCGTTTTTCTGTGATATATCCGACAGGGTTGCCAATAATTCCCGTGAGATGATGGAGCAGGGCACGAAGAAGAAAAGCTCTTCCAGGTTTGATTTATCATTTTTGTTTGGGGAGTGGGATTCTAAGGATGCCCCGTTAGAAAAAGAAAGCATATTCCGGCTGGCAGGGATTGTATGTATTGTGCTGGCGGTGGTTTGTTTTGGCGTATACGGGTTGTCTGTATATGCGGAGAACCGGGCTACCCGGAAGTTAGAAGAAGTACAGGATTTAAAAAATATTACCCAGGCAGTGAACTGGTATATGGAGCGTGTCCAGCAGGAGGAGCCACAGGAAAATTCGGCGGCACGGGAGGAATCCCAGATGCAGGTGGAACAGATACAGCCGAAGGCGCCGGAGGTTCTGCCGGAGTATGAGGCATTGCATAATCAGTATCCTGATTTGATAGGATGGGTACGGATTGAGGGCACATCCATAGATTTACCTGTGATGCAGACAGGGGATGATTTTTATCTGCATAATAATATGGACGGTGAAGAGGACGTAAACGGAACTTTGTTTATGGATTACCGTGATGATGTGTTAGCTCCCAGCATGAATTTTCTGATTTACGGACACAACATGAGGAGCGGCGCGATGTTTGGAAGTTTGAAGCAGTATCTGGACGACGGTTTTGTTGCAAAACATAAGCAGATACAATTTGATACCATATATGAAAAAGGGACGTATGAAGTGCTGGCGGTGTGTCTTACTGAGGTTGGTTATCAGGATGAAGAAGGCTATAAATATTACAATTTTATACATCCCCAGTCTACGGAAGAATTTAACGCGTATTTTGACAGCATCAGAGAATGTGCAATATATGACAATACACAGGAGGCAACGGAAAATGACAGATATTTGACGTTATCGACCTGTAACAGCTACGTGGAAGATGGAAGACTCTTTGTGGTAGCAAAAAAAATACAATAACATGGAAATTATAATGAGACAGGAGGATGAAAATGAAGAAAAGTCTAGCAGTACGTGCAAGTGCCATTGCAGTGGTAGTGACGATTGCCCTTGCCCTGGTTTTACCGAATCTGGTAAAGGCAGACGGAGAAGATGGCGCACAGGCAAACACGGAACAACAAGTGGCAGTTGAGCCGGAAGAACCCCAGCAGCCTGACACCCCCGCAGACCAGGGGACAAGTGAAGGAGACGGGAACCAGGGCGCAGAGGCACAGCAGCCCTCAGAACCCCAGGAACCCCAGCAACCCTCGGAACCGGCAGAGCCCGAACAGCCTTCGGAGCCCCAACAGCCCTCAGAACCCCAGCAGCCTGACACTCCCACAGACCAGGGAACAAGTGAAGGGGACGAAAACCAGGGTGATGTGACAGATAATACGGAAGCACCAGCAGAACCCCAGCAGCCTGATACGCCCGTGGACCCGGGCACAGACGACGGAAACGGAAATCAGGGCGATGTGACAGATAATACGGAAACCCCGGCAGACACGGAGACGCCTGCCAGCACGGAAACCCCGGTAGACACGGAGACGCCTGCCAGCACAGAAACCCCGGCAGATACGGAGATTCCTGTTGATACAGAAACTCCGGCAGATACGGAGACGCCTGCCAATACGGAAACCCCGGCAGATACGCAAACCCCGGCTAATACAGAAACGCCTGCCAACACCCAGACCCCGGCAAATACGGAAACTCCTTCCGCTCCTGAGGATGTGGAGCTGTCGGATGTGGATGATACATCAGGGCTGTTAGAGCCTATTTGGAATACAATCATGACAAAGACAGTAACGCCTTTAGGCGATATTGTGGATATTTTTGAGGTAGAGGACAGTGCAAATTCCTTTAACATCAGCGATGACGGAACTACCCTTTTAGGATATAACGGAGCAGGAGGATATGTGACGATTCCTGACGGAGTTACCAGCATTGCGGAAAATGTTTTTTACGGAAATACAAATATTTTGGGCTTAACGCTGCCAAGCACTCTTACCAGTATCGGAAGTTCTGCATTTAACGGATGTACGAATCTGGAATCACTGACAATTCCAAGCAGTGTAACGGATATCGGTGTATCTGCATTTGCAAACTGTACAGGACTTTCCACGTTGAATTTAAATGGTGCGGTTGGCTCTATTGCCCAGGGACAGTTTTATAATTGTATCAGCCTTACACAGGTGAATATTCCTGAAGGAATTACCAGCATAGCTTCCGGCGCATTTTCCGGGTGCAGCAATTTATCAAGCGTTACCCTTCCGGCTTCTTTGGTAAGTCTGGATTTGAATGCTTTTGATTCGGATGTGAACCTGACGAATATTAATGTGGCAGCGGGAAATGCAAATTATTCTTCCAATGAGGGATGTTTGTATTCCGCAGACGGAACACAGTTTTTACTTTGCCCCGCAGGAAAGACGGCAACCACGATTCCATCAGGGGTAACGACCATTGCCGCAGGAGCATTTGCAGGATGTAATTATATTTCCAATGTGGTACTGCCTGCTTCTGTTACTTCTATTGCAGCAGATGCATTTACAGGAAGTAATGTACAGTCTGTTACCATTCCGGCAAGTGTAACTTCTATCGGATTCCAGAGCAATTGGGCGCCGGATATTGTATATGGATACACCGGCTCTGTTGCAGAGGCATGGGCGGACGAGAATAACTATATTTTTGAAGCCTTAGACGGCGGCTCCGGCAATACCCAGCCTCAGGATAGTGACGATGATGATGACGGTGATGACAGCGATGACAGTGATGATGATGACGATGACGATGGCTACGCGGACGGCGACGGCAACGAAACAACTACCGTTTCCGGCAGCAGTGCTCCTACCGTAACGGCGGCAGGCGTACAGGCAGCACACATCAAGGATGCAACACCGAAAACAGGTGTGGAAGAATATGGAATTTTCTTCCTGTTTGGTGCTATCTTATTAGTTGGCGGCGGATTGTTTGCTTTCAGTAAGAAAATGCATTGTGAGAAATAGAAATAAAATAACGCCTTTAGCTGTGGGTAAAAAACTCATGGCTAAGGGCGTTTTTGTAGTTTTTATCTACTCTTTTAATGTAGCACGAAGAGCTTCGCAGGCACTGTGGGCAGGAATGTCAGGAATACCGGCGCTTCTTAATTCTTCAATTTCAATTAATTTTTCTCTCAATTCTAATTGTTTCTCACGTTGGTCATAAGTGGCAATATCCATAACAACCAAAAAATATACATTGACACCGTATACGATGCTACATATAATAAAATTGTGAGGTATTTGAGATGTCAAAATGGGAGAAACTATTAACAAAAATTTGTTTATTGTCGAAGGGACTTCGATTTGAAGAATTGTGCAGAGTATTGGAAAGCTATGGATATGAAATGAGTGTTCCAAAAGGTGGAAGCAGCCATTATACGTTTCGAAAAAAAGGTTGTAAGCCAATAACCATACCGAAGCACGAGCCAATTAAGAGAGTATATGTTGAGCTAGTAAAGCAGATAGTGGAAAGCGAGGCGAAGAATGATGAAAACGCTGAATGAGTATATGGCAATGTCTTATCGTATGGAGATTGTGGAAGATAAGGACGAGGGTGGTTTTGTGATTTCCTATCCAGACTTGCCGGGATGTATTACTTGTGGAGAAACAGTAGAAGAAGCAATTAGAAATGCAACTGATGCAAAAAGAGCATGGTTAGAAGCTGCGTTGGAGGATGAAATAGAGATTCAGGAGCCGGATAGTTTGGAGGGTTATTCGGGGCAGTTTAAACTACGCATTCCTCGCAGTTTGCACAAGTCACTTGCAGAACATTCTAAGAGAGAGGGCATTAGCATGAATCAGTATTGTGTTTATCTTCTTTCAAGAAATGATGCTATATTATCAAAATCGTGATTAATTATTTTTATAACGGGAAGCAGTGGAATTTCACTAAAAAGCTCCAGTTGATTTGGCAGAAATCTCAGGGTATAATGATTCCAAGGTCATATGCCTTTGGGAAATGGTTTTATATTTCCTGCAAATATACAAAAGGATGTGAGCGTCATGTGTAATCTTAGTCAGGGAATCAGGGAGGATGCCAATGCTGAATTTATTATGAGTATGTATAAGAAAGGCTATACTTTAGAACAGATTGCGGATGTAGCAGAAAAAAGCATTGATGAAATCAAGACTATAATTAAGAATAGAGAGCCTGTATTGGCATAATTACAGCAGCTAAAAAATAAGCCTCTCCTGTCTGAATTACAAGAGAGACAGTGTCCGTAAAGATAATTCAACTTATGCAGGAGCATCCACTTTGGAGTGGGTGCTTTTCTTTTTATAAGATTATAATACCATTAAGTAACAACAAATTTATTGATAAAAGAACAATAAATTTGTTGACACACTATATACTTCGCATTATAATAAATATACAACAGGATATAATATTTATGGAATGGAGGGATTAATATGCAGCAAATGTCTGTTACAGGAATGTTAAAAACTATGATTCCCATTTCCCGTTTTAATAAAGGGGAAGCAAATAAAATTTTTGATGAGGTGGAAACGACAGGGACTAAGATTGTAGTAAAAAACAATAAACCTGCCTGTGTGTTGATTTCACCGGCACAGTATGAATCGCTGATGGAGATGCTCTCTGATTTTATTCTTCAGGAGGAAGCCCATGAGCGTATGGAAAATTATGACGCTTCCGAAAACAGAACCCAGGAGCAGATGATGCGGGAATTTGGTATTACCCAGAGTGACTTGGATGCTGTGGACGTGGAATTAGAATAGGAGTATGGTTTATGAAGTGGATGGTAGAGTATATCAAAGAGGCACAGAAAGATTTGCGTAAATTAGACCCATATGTTCGGAAACTTGTCTTGAAGGCCATTGATAAGACAGCAGAACGTCCCTTGCCTCCGCCAGACGGAATCGGTAAGCCATTAGGCAATCATGTTTCATCATCTCTTAGTGGATTTTATAAGATAAAACTTCGTAATTTGGGATATCGGGTAGTATATGATTTGGTTCGTGAGGACAATGTCATGAAGATTATCATTATTTCTGTGAGGGATGATGAAACTGTTTATAAAGAGGCAGAACGTCGGATTCAGGGTTAGTATGTGTGCCGAAAGAATTTATAGGCGGATGCGTTATGCCACCTTATCACATAACTTTTAAACAAAACAAAATTATTTTAACAAAAACTAAAAATAAGATTGCCAATTGCCCAAGGATTTGTTATAGTATAAATATAATGAAAAACAGCAAAAAATAAGAATTTTTTTGTGAAAAAAGGAGAGGCGTATGAAGAAAAAGAATATAGCTATTCTGGCAGTTGTTGGAATTGTGATTGTGGCTGGCGTGGGGACAGCCATCGGCTTGAATGCGGAAAAGATTTTTCCGGAAAAAATTGACAGCGATTTCAGCGTGAACTATGACGGCATTACGGCAAAATCTATTGATGCGGGAGTCAGCGTCCATGACCCCTCCATTATGAAAGGGGAAGACGGAAGATATTACATATTCGGTTCCCATATGTCAGGGGCAGTGACAGATGATTTGAGAAACTGGGAATCCATCGGGGACGGATATTCCATTAAAAATCCCATCTTCGGGGATTTGTTAAAGCAGGCAGAGCCTTTTGCCTACTCCGGGAGCAGGAAGAGCCTGATTCCCACAGATGACAGGAGCTGGCATGTCTGGGCGCCGGATGTGATTTACAATAAAGATGCGGGGAAATATTTTATGTATTTTTGTACAACCTCCACATGGAATGCATCTAACCTGTGTTACGCTATCTCCGATAAACCGGAAGGCCCTTACGAGTGGCAGGGAGCATTTATTTATTCCGGTTTTTCCAACATGAAACAGATGCAGGAAACAGACGTGCTGGATTATGTTTCCGAGGATTATGCAAAAGAAAATTATATCACCCCTTTGAGGGAATATAATTTTGAACAGTATCCCAACGCTATTGACCCTACCGTATTTTATGATAAAGACGGCAGAATGTGGATGGTCTATGGTTCCTGGTCAGGGGGAATTTTCCTGTTGGAGCTGGACCCCAAGACAGGCCTTGTCATTCATCCTGAGGCTGACCTGGATAATAAAGTGGATGCCTATTACGGTAAACGTCTGCTGGGAGGCGGCCATAAATCCATTGAGGGGCCTTACATTATGTATGATGCAAAAAGCGATTACTATTATCTCTTTGTATCCTACGGCTCACTGACCCGTGAGGGAGGCTACCAGATTCGCGTATTCCGTTCCAAAACTGTGGACGGGGATTATGTGGACATGAACGGAAAAACCCCATGGTTTGAGGACAAAGAACATGCAGGATTCGGTTTAAAACTTTCCGGCAACTATTTTCTGCCCAGTTTGGAGCAGGCTTATATGGCAACCGGGCATAACTCTGCATTTGCCGATGACGACGGTAAAGAATACGTGGTATTCCACACACGTTTTGAAAAGCGGGGGGAAGAACATGAACCAAGAGTCCACCAGATGTTTGCCAATGAGGAAGGCTGGCCTTGTATGCTTCCCTATGCTACGGACGGAGAGACCATTTCGGAAAGCGGTTACAGCAAAGATGAAATAGTGGGTGAGTATTATGTGATTAACCAGGGGACAAAAATTGATGCCAAGATTGCACAGCCTTATAAACTGGTATTGTCCAAGAGGGGCAATGTTTACGGCAAAGATGTGGAAGGAACCTGGGAAGCAAAGGATGGCACTTATTATATGAATATTACCATAGGGGACAAGGCTTACAGCGGCGTGTTCTGCAAGATGAACGACGAGGCAGGAACAGAAGTTATGACTTTTAGCGCGGTAGGAAATAATGAGAGCCTATGGGGTGTAAAATATTAAACTTAACTTAATTAAAAGGAGAAGAATATGGCAAAATTAACAATCAATGAAGACAGCAGGGC
>CANRJF010000074.1 GCA_947630855.1 uncultured Lachnospiraceae bacterium | reverse complement strand
GGGATGCACAAAAAGCAGTTACCAGGGAGTAAATCTTAAGGATATAGGGATTGAACGTACCGGTTTCTCTGCGCAGGAAATTTCCCATTTTCCGGTTGAAATAGACGGCACGCCCTGCCTTGCGGCTTTCAGAGTCTGCGGCAAGTATGAGATTGGCGTCTGCCAGACAAAAAAAGATGTATACGAAAGCGCATATCTCAGTTTTCTGATTGTATTTGTGTATCTGCTGTTTGCATCTGTGGTGATTGTCAGCGTAGTGAATTTTATGGAGAAAAAGGAGCGGAAAAAGGAAAAGGAGTATCAGGAGCAGTTGGAGATGGCACTGGACCAGGCAAATGCCGCAAATCAGGCAAAAACGGCATTTTTGGCAAATATGTCACATGACATTCGTACGCCTATGAATGCCATCATTGGATTTGCGGAATTATTGGAGAAGTCCGGCAGCAACGAACAAAGGCGGGATGATTGTATTGCTAAAATCAAATCATCCAGCGTGTATCTTCTGGAGATTATTAATCATGTGTTGGAAATGGCACGGATTGAAAAGGGGCAGATGATTTTAAACGAGGCGGTCTGGAGCGTGGAGCAGTTTGAAAACGCCCTGATGTCTGCATTCCGGGAAGAGAGAGGCAGGAAAAATCTGAAATTTAACCGGGAGATTGTGGTGAAGCATCCCTATGTCTGGTGTGATTCTACAAAAATCCAGGAGATATTTGGTAATCTGATGAGCAATGCCATTAAATATACGCCTGAGGGCGGAAGGATTACCATGCGGATTCATGAACTGTCTTCGGACAAAGAAGGGTATACGGTATATAGAACGGAAATCGAGGATAACGGTATTGGAATATCGGAAGATTTTCTGCCCTATATTTTTGAAGAATTTACCAGGGAAAGGAACACAACCCAGAGCAAAATCGGCGGGACAGGGCTTGGAATGTCCATAGCCAAAAGATTTGTGGAACTTATGGGCGGTACGATTACCGTGGAGAGCAAGCCGGGCACAGGGACACGTTTTGTCGTAACTATTCCCCACAGGATTGCCAATAAGGAGCGTCCCGGGGAGCTGAATGAAGAAAGAACAAAAGATGACCAGAACAGATTTACAGGCAGAAGGCTTCTCCTTGCAGAAGATAATGAGCTGAATGCGGAGATTGCAACAGAAATTCTAGAAGGATATGGTTTTGTGGTGGAATGTGCGGTAGACGGCGTTATATGCGTGGAAATGTTAAAGAAAGCGGAGCCGGAATATTATGACCTGATTCTTATGGATATCCAGATGCCGAATATGAACGGATATGAGGCCACGGAAATGATTCGGGGGCTTTCCGACCCGCGGAAGGACATTCCCATTATTGCACTGACTGCCAATGCATTTGAAGAAGACAGGCAGCATGCATTTGCAGTGGGCATGAATGCCCATGTGGCAAAACCCATTGATGTGGCAACGCTGATAGAGACGATTATAAAATTTTTGAAGGAAAATAATGAGCAGGCTGGCTAGAAAAATTCAAATGAAGGGAAACTGTATGACACAGGCAAAGCATGAGTGAGAATATTTTAGTTGTGGATGATGAAAAGGAAATTGCTGACTTATTAGAAGTTTACCTTAAGAATGACGGGTATACGGTGCAGAAATTTTATAACGGAAGGGAAGCCATTGACTGTATGCAGCATAACCACATAGATTTGGCCATTTTGGATGTTATGCTGCCGGATATTGACGGTTTTCATATTTGCCGGAAAATCAGGGAAAAATATTATTTTCCCGTTATCATGCTTACGGCAAAGGTGGAGGACGGGGATAAAATCATGGGGCTTACCATAGGGGCGGATGATTATATCACAAAGCCTTTTAACCCCCTGGAAGTTGTGGCAAGGGTAAAGACACAGTTAAGGCGGTATACACGTTACAATACGCTTGCGGATAAACAGACAGAGGAATCCTTAGAATATGATATCCGAGGGCTGCTGATTAACAAATCTTCCCACAAGTGTTTTTTGTACGGAAAGGAGCTTAAGCTGACGCCCATAGAATTTTCCATTCTCTGGTATCTGTGCGAGCATCAGGGCAGGGTAGTTTCTTCAGAGGAATTATTTGAGGCCGTATGGGGTGAGGAATATCTGAATAATAACAACACGGTTATGGCCCATATAGGGCGGCTGCGGGAGAAAATGAAGGAGTCGGCAAGAAAGCCTAAATTCATCAGAAATGTGTGGGGAGTGGGATATACTATTGAGAAATAAAACAGTGAAAAAAACAGATGAATTTAGGCAGTTTAAGACAAACATTTTTTTCCGTACCATATTGCTTTTGTTTATTTCCGTTGTGGGCATTTCTTTTTTGTATAACTTTATTTTCCGGGGGCGTTTTGCAAACGGAGTAGTTTACATATTTCAAAATTTATTGGGCATGGAGCGTGAGACGGCGCTGGATTTGTACCAGCATACATTCCGCAATCATATAGACTGGGTGTTTTTTCTGGCACTGGTACTTGTATTTGCCGTTGTTTTCCGCATTTATTTAAATTGGTTTGCAAAATATTTTATGGAAATCAATAAAGGCATTGATACCTTAATTGAGGAAGGGGCGGGGGATGTTTTCTTATCACCGGAAATGTCAGTGACGGAAAAGAAAATAAATACCATAAAACATACCCTGGAAAAAAGAAAGATGGATGCCATGCTTTCGGAACAGCGGAAAAATGATATGATTGTTTACCTTGCCCACGATTTAAAAACGCCCTTAGCCTCCGTAATCGGTTATCTGACCCTTCTTTCCGACGCGAGGGAGATATCTGATGAATTAAGGGAAAAATATATTTCCATTACATTAAATAAGGCGGAACGGCTGGAAGATTTGATTAACGAATTTTTTGAGATTGCCAGATTCAATTTATCCAACATTACACTGCAGTATGGCAGAATCAACATGACACGGTTACTGGAAATGCTAATCTTCGAGTTTGGGCCTATGCTGAAAGAGAAAAACCTGGAATGCAGTTTACATGTTTCAGGGGATATTATGGTAAAATGTGATGGTGACAAAATCCAAAGGGTATTTGATAATCTTTTAAGAAATGCGGTGATTTACAGTTATGAGGGTACGGTGATTGATATTTTTGCTGCCGAAGAAGACAAAAATGTGATGATTCAATTTACAAATCATGGGAATACCATTCCGGCGGATAAATTAGAGCAGATATTTTCCCAGTTTTACCGGCTGGATGTTTCACGGAGCACGGAAAGGGGCGGAGCGGGATTAGGGCTTGCCATTGCAAAACAGATTGTAGAGCTTCATCACGGAACCATAACGGCTAAAAGCAGGGAGGAAGTAACTGCCTTTAAAGTGACGCTTCCCAAATTGTAAGTAAAGTGTAAGAAATTCCGTAGAAAATCAATAGAATATTTTATGGTGAAAGAAATAAAAGGCACTCTTGCCTCTGATACAATGTATCAGGGCAAGGGTGTTTTTGTTTTGATTAAGCAGAAGCAGAACATTTTGTTCCAAAATTTTGCAAAAGAGAGGTGGGCAATATGCCTAAAATAAGAACAGCAGTTATTTTCGGGGGAAAATCACCGGAGTATAAAGTGTCACTGGAATCGGTTTATTCCGTTCTTTCCCATATCAACCGGGATAAGTATTACGTTATTCCGGTGGGGATTACAGAAGAAGGAGACTGGTATTATTACAGGGGAGAATATGAGAATATTTTAAATGATACCTGGCATCGTGATAAGGAAAACCTGCTTTCCCTGGCCCTGTCGGGGAACCATTTTAAGAAAGGTTTTTTAGGGCTTTCCAAAGAGAATTATACATTTATTCCCGTAGACTGCGTTTTTCCCGTATTACACGGAAAAAACGGGGAAGACGGTACATTGCAGGGAATCTTTGAAATGTCGGGAATACCAGTTATCGGCTGCAATACCTTATCATCTGCTTTGTGCATGGATAAAGACAGGGCTCATAAGCTGGTGCATGAGGCAGGTTTAGCTGTGCCGAAATCCGTCGCAATAAAATATTGTGACAGGGAGAATGAGAAATTGCTAAAAATGGCAGGTGGGCTTTCTTATCCTGTTTTTGTAAAACCTGTGTGCGCAGGTTCATCCTACGGGATTTCCAAGATTGATACGAAAGAAAAACTGCGGGACGCCATGGAAAGGGCATTTGCCTATGATACAAAAATTATCATAGAGGAAGCCGTGGAAGGGTTTGAAGTGGGGTGTGCCGTAATGGGAAATGATGTGCTTATCGTGGGCAGGGTGGACGAGATTGAAGTGCCCACAGGCTTTTTTGACTTTACGGAAAAGTACACCTTAAAAAATTCCAGTATTTATATGCCGGCAAGAATTGATGGCGAAACGGAAAAAAGGATACAAAAAAACGCCGTGAAAATATATGGAATTTTGGGATGCAGCGGGTTTGCCAGGGTGGACATGTTCTTAACGCCGTCAGGGGAAATTGTTTTTAATGAGGTAAACACAATTCCCGGTTTTACTTCCCACAGCCGTTTCCCCAATATGATGAAGGGAATCGGCATGTCCTTTGCAGAACTGTTGGATAAGCTGATGGGCATGTATGTGTAAAATGGAGGGAATCAATGGGAAAAAATAAGTTTTATCCGGGTATTGATTATTTCAGGTGCGCGGCAGCTTTTCTTGTCATTGCAATCCATACTTCCCCTCTTGTTCTGTTTGGGGAAACGGGGGATTTTATATTTACACGGATTATTTCCCGTGCTGCCGTCCCATTCTTCTTTATGACATCCGGGTTCTTTTTAATTACCAGATACGCCTGCAATACGGAGAAATTAAGAAAGTTTGTGAAAAAGACAGCGGCAATATACCTGACTGCCATGCTGGTCTATGTGCCCTTAAATATTTACAGCGGTTATTTTAAAATGGAGTTTTTTCTTCCCAATCTGATAAAAGATATTGTTTTTGACGGTACTTTTTACCATTTATGGTATCTGCCCGCATCCATAACAGGGGCGTGTATTGGCTGGTATCTGGTAAGGAGATTGGATTATAAAAAAGCATTTGGGGCAGCTTTTATTCTGTATGTTATTGGGCTTTTTGGTGACAGTTACTATGGGCTGTCAGAAAAGATTCCTGTTTTAAAAAGTTTTTATGCGTCTCTATTTTTGGTGTCCGATTATACAAGAAACGGTATTTTCTTTGCGCCCCTGTTTTTTGTCCTGGGAGGCTTTATTGCCGAAAACTGCCGTAAGCTGTCCGGGAGGGCAAGGAAAAAAAGTGTCTGCGGATTTACAATCTGCTTTGTGTGCATGTTTGGGGAAGCGCTGCTTTTGCATTATTTTCAACTGCAGCGTCACGACAGCATGTATCTGTTTTTGCCTTTGTGTATGTATTTTCTGTTCTATATGCTTTTGCAGGTAAAAGGAAAAAAATGTGAAAACTTAAGAAATGTATCTCTGTGTATTTATATTATCCACCCATGGATTATAGTGGCAGTCCGGCTTTTTGGAAAATTGTTTCATCTGCAGAATATTCTTATAGACAACAGTGTTGTGCATTATGTTATCGTCTGCCTTGCTTCCCTGGCGTTTAGCATGATAGGGACAGCTTTGTGGAAAAAATATAAGCCTGCCGGGGAAAATGGCAGGAATGAAGAAAAAAGGGCTTATGTGGAAATTAATTTAGAAAACTTAGAACATAATGCCAGGGTTTTAAAAGGCGCAATGCCCACAAAATGCAGCCTGATGGCTGTTGTAAAGGCGGAGGCATACGGCCATGGGGCATTTGAGATTTCCACCCATTTAAATAAAATGGGGGTGGAGGCGTTTGCCGTTGCCACCATTGACGAGGGAATACAACTGAGAAAATACGGCATCAGGGGAGAAATACTGATTCTCGGGTATACAGATATTTACAGGGCGGCGGAACTTAAAAAATATGATTTGATGCAGACATTGATTGATTTTGATTATGCCAGTGCATTAAACAGAAGGAAAACCGGGGTAAAAGCCCATATAAAAATAGATACAGGTATGCACAGATTAGGTGTGGAAGGAAAAGACGTGGAAAAAATAGAAAAAATTTTTTCCATGAAATACATAAAGGTGTGTGGGATGTATACCCATCTGTGCTGTGCGGATAGTTTAAAGCCGGAGGATGCCGCCTTTACAAGGGAGCAGATAAATCGTTTTTATAAAGTGGCAGCGGATTTGGAAAAGGATGGCATAACCATACCCAAAATACATATCCAAAGCAGTTACGGCCTTTTAAATTATCCTGAGCTTGCATGTGATTATGTGCGGGCAGGCATAGCCCTTTACGGTGTCTTAAGCTCACCGGAAGATACCACCGTTCTGAAACTTAATTTACGTCCGGTGCTTTCCCTAAAAACAAGGGTAGTCCTTATACGCAAAATCTTAAAGGGGGAAAGTGTGGGCTATGGCAGAAAATTTACGGCAGAGAGGGACAGTGTCATTGCCATACTGCCAATTGGATACGGAGACGGTTTTCCCAGAAATTTATCCTGCAAAAAGGGAATGGTGTCCATAAACGGAAAATATGCGCCCATAGCAGGGATGGTCTGCATGGACCAGATGGCTGTTGATATAACAGGGATAGAAGATGTGGCCGTAGGAGACGCTGCCACACTCATTTGCGGACAGGGAAACAATGAACTTATGGCGCCTTATGTGGCAGCCCGCTCCAACAGCATAAGCAATGAACTGCTGTGCAGGATAGGAGAGCGGTGCAGGTAATTTTGATTATATAAAAAGCCATTCCCCGCTTCATGTCTGCATGTAAGCGGAGAATGGCTTTTACATTTTAACCAATAATTTAAATTTTCTGGGATTTTCCAATATAAATAGGATAGCTGTCAGTGCCTTTCATCTCTTTGCCGGCAGTAACGGTCACATCTTTATCGGTAATAAGGTATTCAATATCCGCTCCTGATTCTACGGCAGTTCCCTGCATGAGAATACAGTTCTTCACCTTTGCGCCTTTTGCAATGGTGACGCCACGGAATAAGATGCTGTTTTCCACTTCCCCTTCAATTATACAGCCGTCGGCAACCATAACATTCTGGACTTTTGCCCCTTCGATATACCTGGTGGGATTATCGTCCCTGATTTTTGTATATATAGGATTGCCTGAGAAGAGGGCATCCAGATTATAGTCATCAAGGAGTTTCATATTCTCATCAAAGTAACTCTTTGTATCTGTTATACGGGCAACATAGCCGTCATATTTGTAACCCTGTATATTTAATTTATTTACCTGGGGCAGCAGAACATCCCTCTCAAAATACTGTTGTCCATGGATAAAGGCTTCATCAATCAGGCTGATTAAAAGCTCACGTCCAATCAGGTACATGTTCATGGAAAAGTTTTGTACGCCGGGCTCTTTTGGATTCACATATATTTTTGTAATGCGGTTTTCCTTTACGTCAAAAGTATAATAAAATCCTTTATCATTGGAATGGCTGTTTAATATGCTTTCAGGAAGTTCCTGCTCATTGTAGGCTGCCGTAATGTCTGCGCCGCTTTCAATATGTGCCTTGATCATAGCATGATAATCAAAGTTTGCCACAATATTGGTATCTGTGATAATTACATACTTTTCTTTCTGGTCTCTTAAGAAATTCAAAAGGCTTGCCAGAGCTTCCACACGCCCATTGTAAGGCTTTGCATTTTTCTGTGCAAAAGGCGGGTAAATGTGCAGTCCGCCGTTCTTTCTTGCCAAATCCCATTCACGGCCGGAACCAAGATGGTCCATCAGGGAATGGTAATTATTATTTACCATGACACAGATATTGTCTATATTGCAGTTTGCCATGGAAGATAAAGTAAAATCGATTAAACGGTAACGGCTGGCAAAAGGAATGGATGCCATAAGACGTACTTTCACCAGTTCAGGAACCATGGCGTCATAGCTGTTTGGGAAAATAATACCCAATGTGTTCATATTTTCGCTAATCATTGTTCTTCACCGCCTTCCACATTTTTTCTCACCATGGCATTGGGGCCGATTTTTGCATTGTCGCCGATGGTAATATTTGCGCCTATCGTGGCAACACCTTTTTCCGTTTCCGTGGGCATTGCTCCTACAATAGCGTTTTCCCCGATTGTTACGTTCTCCGCGATAATACAGTGTTTTACCACGGCTCCTTCTTTGATAACGGTGCCGCCCATTACCACGGCATCTTCCACTACGGCTCCTTTTTCTACCTTGACGCCGGAGAAGAGAACGGAATGTTTTACCGTGCCCTTAATACGGCATCCGTCGGTGAGCATGGAATTTTCTACCACTGCGCCTGCGCTGATTTTATGTCCTGTCATACCGCTGTTTCGGCTGTAAATCTTCCAGTCTTCATCAAACAGGTTGATACCGCTGTGTTCAGGGTCTAATACTTCCATATTTGCCTCCCACAGAGAGGAGATGGTTCCCACGTCTTTCCAGTAGCCGTCAAAATGGTAAGCATACATTTTCCTGTTATCGGAAAGAAGGTTGGGGATAATGTTATTGCCGAAGTCGTTTTCGGAGTCCGGGTTTGCCTCGTCGTCTTCCAGATATTTTTTCAGAATGTCCCAATTAAATATATAAATACCCATGGAAGCTAAATTGGACTTGGGATTTTTGGGCTTCTCCTGAAATTCCGTAATCTTGTCATTTTCATCTGCCACCATAAGGCCGAAGCGGGAAGCCTCGTCCCAGGGAACTTCCATAACGGCTACGGAAAATTCGGCTTCTTTCTCTTTGTGGAATTTTAAAAAGTCGCTGTAATCCTGTTTGCAAATCTGGTCGCCGGAGAGAATAATCACATATTTGGGATCATATCTCTCAATAAATGAAATATTCTGGTAAATTGCATTTGCCGTTCCCTTGTACCAGTCGGAGCCGCTGGCTTTCTGATAGGGGGGCAGTACATGCACTCCGCCGTAAAGACGGTCTAAATCCCAGGGTTGTCCATTCCCTATGTACTCGTTAAGTACCAGAGGCTGGTACTGGGTTAAGATGCCTACCGTATCAATTCCCGAGTTGACACAGTTAGACAGAGGAAAATCGATAATACGGTATTTTCCGCCAAATGGAACCGCCGGCTTTGCCAGCTTCTCGGTTAGTGCGTACAGGCGGGAACCCTGTCCGCCGGCAAGAAGCATTGCAATCATTTCTTTTGCCATAGTTTTACCTCCTAAATATTAATGCCTTTCTTTAGATTATATAATATTTGTGAAATAAATGATAGTTTATTTTACAAATTTATTAGAATAATTTCTAAAATATGTTAAAATTTGGGATATTTTTTCGTTGAAATGACGGATTTTTGTGTTATACATATGCAATGACCTCTAATATCACAGGAATCATCATATAAAACAGAGCAGTATAAAAGCGGTTCTGCCGGTTAAAGCAGAGCCGCTTTCGAAGGGTTAGTTTTTCTTTTTGAAAAGCGCCGCTTTCACAACGCCCTTTGGGTCTTTCACTAAAAGGATTACCAGCCAGATAATCATGCCAAATGCCACAACGGAAAGTCCAAGATAAAGGTCATTGAGCATATCCGCAGGAGCGGGGGTGAAATATTCGGCTTGAATTTTTGCGTACTCAAATATGGCGTCTGCCAGCCACATGAGAGATGCGCCCCAGTAAATCCAGCAGAGAATGCCGATTTCCATGTCGCTTTTTGGCGCGGTTTTATACCAGATAATCGTACAGATGATGGCGGCAAAAACCGTGGTAAGCAATGTCATCCCTTATTCCTCCTTAATTCCGCGGGCTGTGTCTTTAGCACTCTTTTTTCCATTGATGAAGAAACGGCAAGCATACCCAGCCAAACTATTGTGACAAGTACGGACATGGTAACACCCACGGTTGACATTTCGTGCAGCATCCCGGCTGCATCGGCAGGGTTCATAGCTCCGGTGAGAAACGGAAAATACGGTACTATTTCGCCGTGCCACACATGCTCGAAGGCAAGGAGTGCACAGCCTCCCCAGAGAAGCTTGTTAAGCCAGCCAAGTTTTTGGGAAAAAGGAATTTTCTCTACGGTTTCCAGGCCGGTTCCATTGAATGGAACTTCTGCGGTTTCTGGATTTTTTTCTTTTGATTCTATCGCTTTTGCTGCGATTGTTGTGATGACTGCTTCAGCAGCCGGTACAAGGAAACATGCCATTTTTTTGTCCTCCTATAAATTAAAATTAAGTATAGCGTGTACTATATAGGTTATACCTCTAAGCATACATATTTGGCTTTTGGGTATAAGTTCCCCATTTGGGCAGCCCCCTGGCGCATTGTTTTAGGGAACAAAAAAAGGTATATGTAATCTCTCTTCAGAGAAAACGCATACCTTCATAGTACACAATTATTAATATATTTCATGCCCCGTCAGCTTGCTGCGGGAATTTGGTTATAGCACTTCTGTGCTTTTAGCATGGCTTCCTGCCAATACCTTAGATATTATATACCCCTGTTGTCCTTTTGTCAAATCCGGATTTTTTTGATTTCATTTATGGCGCTTTCTATCAGTTTTCCGGTGCCAAAATCAGAAACGCCGACTATAATATTGTCACAATGATTGAAGGGAATCAGTATACGCTTTGCATTGCTTTGTGCGATGGCCTGCGCCATTTTGGAAGTTATTTCTCCCAGAAGTGAATCTGCAATTACAATTCCAATGGGCCCCACAATCACATCTGCCTTGCGGCATCCAACTACAACGGCATTTTCACCGGTTGCCGCCGAATGGGCGCCCGCCTTTAACATAGCGGTTGTGGCTATGCTGTTTGTACCTACTGCAATAATTGAGGCATCCGGTATATTTTGTTTTATTGCCAAAACCAATTGCCTGCCTATGCCGCCGCCCTGTGCATCAATTACCAATATTGTCATATTATCAACCCTTCCTGAAAGTGTACTTTTGGTTCCTTTAATTCCGATTATAATATAGTTTCGTGAATATTTCCATTAAAATGATGTTTTAATGGTGAAAATTCGTTGAGTAAATCACTCTATGAATTTTTTGCTGCCCGTGTTAATGTTAAATGGTACTTATCCATTGGAGGAGATGCAATATGACAAGAAAAGAACAAAAGGAAGCCAGGAGAAAACAAATTATTCAGGCTGCAGTGGATTTGTTTGTGGAGCGGGGATATTATGGGACGAAAACAAGTCAGATATCCAGACGGGCAGGAATTAGTGAAGGGCTGTTGTTTCATTATTTTCCTACGAAAGAAATTTTGCTGGAGGAGTTGATAAATATTGGCCTTGAAGGGATGCGTATGCCTATGCAGATTCATGCAGAAAATGGCCTTGATTTTTTCTATCAATTTGCCTCAATGCTGTTTTGTCAGGCAGAAAAAAATCCTTTTATAGCGAAAATGTTTGTATTTATGGGGCACGTGGTATTGGCTGAAGATATACCGGAAAGGCTTCGTAAGCTGGCAGCTTCCGTAGATACAATTGCATATAGCAAAAGATGGGTAAAAGCAGGACAGCAGGACGGAAGTATTCGGAGCGGGGATGTAATGTCATTGTCGAATATGTATTGGTGTTCTATTCATGGAATTATGGAACAGTATTCCTTACGTCCCGAAATTCCCCTGCCGGAAGCGGGCTGGGTAGCAGACATGCTGCGGAGCGATAAAAAAATTGATTATAATTCAGTAATATTGGACAATTGATTTGCAGGAGGAAAAGAATGAGTGAAAGCAAAAAGAAAATTGTAATTGTAGGTGGCGGCATTGCGGGGCTTGCAGCAGGAATTTATGGAAGGTTAGCAGATTATGAGGTGGAAATTTATGAAAAAAATCCTGTTGCCGGCGGTGAGTGTATGGGGTGGAACCGGAAAGGCTGTCATATTGATAACTGTATTCATTGGCTTACCGGAACAAAAAAAGGGACTGCTCTTAGAAAGGTATGGGAAACAGTAGGAGCATTAGAGGAACATACGGAATTTGCTGACTGCGACAGCTTTTATACAAGTATTACAGGAAATTTTCGTGTAACGTTATGGAAAGATTTGGAAAGAACAAAGGAAGAACTTTTAAAATTATCACCTGAGGATGAAAAGGAAATAAAGAAATTTATAGAACATGTGAAATATGCGTCAGAATGTGAAATGCCGGTGGAAAAACCTATGGACGCCATGGGAATCAGTGATTATATTCATATGGGGGCTTCAATGGCAGATATGCCCAAGGTGATGAAGGAATATGGTTCCATTGATTTGCAGGAGATGGCAGGGCGTTTTAAGCATCCTGCATTGAAGGCATTGTTTACGGATTATTTACCCAGGGAATATGTTGCCAGCTCATTTCTTGTTTCTTATGCCACCATTGTATCCGGCAATGGTGAAATTCCATTGGGTGGTTCTCTGGCAATGGCAAATCGTATGGTAAAACGTTTTCAACAATTGGGCGGAAAATTGCATTGCAACACTCCTGTACGGCGGATTTTGATAAAAAACAGAAAAGCAGTAGGAATTGAAACAGCGGCTCAAAAAGTGGTGTTGGCAGATTATGTAATATCCTCGGTAGACACCATGGAAATGTTTTGCAATTTAATCGGAAAAATGTATATGGATGCAAAATGGCAATCCTGCTATGCAAATACGGATAAATATCCCCTTTTTAGCGCGGTTCAGGCTGCATTTATGGTGGATTGCGGGACATATGATGGGAAGGGGACGATTTTCTTTGACTGTGTTCCTTTTGAAACAGGTGGAAGGAATGTTACCCGGATATCGGTGAAAGGTTATGATTATGAACCGGAATTTGCCCCAGAAGGAAAAATGGTGGTGCAGGTGAATATACCACAATTCGATAAGGAATATTTATACTGGAAAGGATTGACAAAGGAGGAATATGAAAACCAGAAGAAGGAGGCAGTAAGGGCGATAGAAGAACGGCTGCTGGTGCAGTTTCCCAAACTTCGGGGACATATGGAATTTCTTGACTGCTGGACACCGATAACTTATGAACGGTACTGTAATGCATATCATGGCTCATATATGAGCTTTATTACGAAAAAGGGAGTGAAGTCTTTTCGTGTCAGGGGATTAGTAAAAGGAATACGCAATCTGTATATTGCAAGTCAGTGGATTATGGCGCCTGGCGGGCTTCCTGTGGCAGTAACAGCAGGGAAGTTTGCCATCTGGCGGATTGCCAGGAAAGACAGGAAAATGTTGGAGAAGATGTGATGTCCTTGATATCCAAAATCCAAAGGTGTGCAAAGAAGTATATGAACGATATTGATATTGTAATCTCTGATACAGGCGGCAGGAAGAAATTCAGTCTTACGGTAATGATGAATGGGAAACCTGCGGCGGCAATCTGATACCACACCAGAAATTTCACACCCAAAAGGGAGCAGTTCACGCCAAATCTATGAAAAAATCATGCAGATTGGCGATAAAACAAGTAGAAACTATTTTTAATAACAGAAAGGAAAGGTATTTGATATGTCAATGGAGATTACCAACAATTATAGTAACTATGCGGCAAACTACACCAACACTATGAAAAAAGCGGCAGCAGAGGTAAAGACAAACACACAGGCAAACAGCAAAGACAAGGTACAGGAATATTACGAGAAATTGTGCAAAAAGTTCCCCAATATTACGTTTAATACAGGTAGTGGTCTTATGAGTGGAAATGAAAATAAAGCTGTAATAAATCTTTCCAGTCAATGCCTAGAGAAAATGGCAAATGATCCGGAATTTGCAAAAAAAGTGGAATTTAATTTGACCGGTGTAGTTCAGGGACAGAATAATATGTTTGCACAAGCTAAGGCGGATAATGCAGTAATACATGGCGTCACGGCTGTAATGGATGCCGATGGGAATGTTTCTGTTACTTGTGGCGGTATGACAAGAACCAGTGGTAAAAAACAAAATTCAACTATATTGAATACGGAGAAAAAACAAAAAGAAAGATTAGAGGAAAAGGCAGTTAAAAGGCGGGCAGAGAAAAAATCAGAAGAAAAGAGAGTAGCTGAAAGACGGGCAAAGAGAAAAGCGGCTAATGAAGCAAGGATAGAAACAGGGGAATGAACTGCTTACCAAAACGCTGATAAAAATTGATGTAATAAATTTTTTCTTCATATTTTTTCCTTTCTCTGAATCGTAGTTTTGTCCGTCATATGTTGGACATTCAACATAATTGTACACCATTTGTTGTACACTGTCAACGAGGTGATACAAAAATGGGATATTATCCAAGACTTAGGGATTTAAGAGAGGATAAAGATTTATCTATTAGAAAACTTGCTGATATACTTCACATGCAACGAACCACCTATCACAATTATGAAACTGGAAAACGCGAATTACCATTTGAATTAGCAATCGCTCTTGCTAAGTTCTATAATGTGTCGTTAGACTATATTGCAGGTTTAACCAATGATACAACTCCACCGCACAAAAAATAAAATGCGACAAAAGGATTTTTCTATCCTCTGTCGCATTCTTCTTTATATTTTATGAGCGTGTTCCCTTATAAACTTTGGTCGTAAATTTTAATTTCCAAACGCTGAAACCCTTGATTTTACTGGTTTTCCTTACCCAAAGTTTTCATTGTCGGGAATAAAATACAGTTTATGTCAGTTGTGGTTGCAGTTTTGCATGATACATTCAGAAATATTTCTAAGGATTGCAATAACTTTATCGAAATCTTCGTCTGTATGGCTTATAAAAGCACGAAAATTACCCTGTATCAGAACGGATAATAACAATTCTTTTTCAAGATTTGTTTTATACTCTGGATATATGCTGTATATTTTTTGCTTCAAGTTATTTTCAATTCTTTCGATTAGTATGCCCTGCCTTGTTCCGGAAAAAAGGATGTTAAATAAATTCCCCTGCCGTAAAAAAGCAGAGGTTAATTCCAATATGCCCTGTTTCGGGTGGGTGACCAGATATTCAGGGTGAGGAATGTCATTTAGCACAGAGGCAATTGCTTCATTCTCTAACTGTTCAGCAAGGTCATAGATGTCTTTGTAATGTGTATAAAAAGTAGCCTTGTTAATAAAGGCAAGGTCAGATAATTCTTTGACGGTTATTTTTTCAAGGGGTTTTGAAGCCCTTAGTTCTATGAAGGCATTGATAATATTTTTTCGAGTTCGTTGTATGCGTAAGTCCATAGGTACTCCTTTTTTCGACAATCTAATGATTCTGTCAAATAATTGACTTAATGGATAATCTGTTGGTGTTTTTTTGATGGGCTGTAATCTATAATAATTATACAAGAAAAACAACGGCAGTCAATTAAAATATTATAGTCAAAGGAGAAATTTTTATGGATATGTATGGTTTTTATACAGGAAAGATATTCGATGCATATGAGTATTTGGGGTGCCATGTAACAGAGAAAGGGAGTGTTTTTCGTGTATTTGCTCCGGCAGCATTGAAGGTTTCTGTTATTGGTGATTTCAACAACTGGTCAGAAATAGAAATGGGTAAAATATATGATGGGAATTTCTGGGAGTGTGAAGTATCAGGCGCAAGGGAGGGAATGAGGTATAAGTACCGCATTTACAGACAGGACGGGGAGTTTATAGACCATTGTGATCCCTATGGATATGGAATGGAGCTGCGCCCACAAAATGCGTCTGTTATCCGCAATCTGTTTACATATCAGTTCCACGATGATAAATGGCTTAATTCACGAACGGATTGCAAGGATAAACCGCTTAATATTTATGAACTGCACATAGGTTCATGGAAAACAAATAAGGAAGATAAAAATGGCTGGTATCGTTACAATATGCTTGCCGATAAGTTGATTCCATATGTAAAAGAGCAGGGGTATAATTATATTGAATTGATGCCTGTCAGTGAGCATCCATGTGATAATTCATGGGGATATCAGAATACCGGATTTTATAGTCCGACTTCAAGATACGGAACAATGGATGAATTGAAGGAGTTTGTTGATAAATGCCACCAAAATGGAATAGGGGTTCTTTTGGATTTTGTTCCGGTGCATTTTGCAGTAGACGATTACGCTCTTGCAAATTTTGACGGTACGCCACTGTATGAATATCCTCATACAGATGTAGGCAATAGCGAATGGGGAAGTAAGAATTTTAATCATTCAAGAGGTGAGGTGCAAAGTTTTTTGCAGTCTAACGCAAATTACTGGATAAAAGAATACCATTTTGACGGGCTTCGTATTGACGCAATCAGTAATATCATATACTGGCAGGGAAATCCGGACAGAGGGGAAAACCTGAATGCCATCGAATTTATAAGAAATATGAACAAAGAATTGAAGAGACGGTATCCCTCTGCCATATTAGCAGCGGAAGATTCCACATCATATCCAATGGTCACTGGCTCAGTAGAAAAAGGCGGTTTGGGATTTGACTATAAATGGGATATGGGGTGGATGAATGATACGCTTAGCTTTATGAAGCAAAGTCCGGCAAACCGTACTGCGGAATATCATAAACTGACTTTTTCAATGATGTATTATTACAGCGAAAAATTCATCATGCCATTATCACATGACGAGGTAGTACATGGTAAAGCAACAATCCTGCAAAAAATGAATGGGGAGTATGAGGAAAAGTTTCCACAGGCAAGGACACTCTATATGTATATGTACGCACATCCGGGGAAAAAATTAAACTTTATGGGAAATGAGTTTGCCCAGCTTCGTGAGTGGGATGAAAAAAGGGAACAGGATTGGGATATTCTTACCTATCCAATCCATGATGCTTTTCATCGGTTTATGAGAGAATTAAATCAGATTTATCTGAAATATCCGGCATTTTCAAAATTGGATTACGATAAAGACGGATTTCAGTGGCTGGATTGCCACCAAGAGGAGAAATGTATTTATGCATTTATGAGAACAGACGGAAATCAGAAAATTGCCGCAATCTTTAACTTTTCGGATAAAGAATATAAATATAAGCTTATGACAGAGAAAATATGCAGGCTAAAGTTATTGTTGGCAAGTGATAATGAAAAATATGGAGGGAAAGTACAATATGAAGGCGAAACGATATATACAGTAAAAGCAAATACATTTTTAATACCAATGGGAGGTTATTCAGCAAAATTCTTTTTGGCAGACAAATAGGTAACACACAGCGATATTAAACAGTAAAGAGTTAAAAATGAAAGGCGTAGGTGATATGGTGAGAGGCGCATTGATTGAAACAAATGCAAGAACCATTTAAATCAGGGAAAGAGTCAGGGCAATTATGAGTATGTGTATCACGCACAGGGAAACACCAGCTTACTGAGAAAGAGAATCATGACGGCAAAAGCAGTTTACATACGACAGGCAGGACAGTATAATAAAAGAGGAAAATGCCGCAGGAATCCGGCATTTCACTTATAACAGCCGCCACCAGCAGGTAAAAGTGGAAACCGGAAACGGTAATGTACAGGAGAATCGCTATGATGCAGAAAGTTTGCGTTTTGAATAATCTGGATATTGTTTTCTAAGCTGATGGTGTGTAAACTATCCATAAGGAGACCTCTTTCTTTGGCTTATTTTGGATTGGACACCTAAACTTTACCATAGATAGCGGTCTTTTTCCATTCACTTAAAAGATGAAAAGTGATATTCAGTTAAAATACAGTAATTATGCGGCTTTCAGTCGCTTTCATCAGTGTTTGGTGATTAATTCAGGATAAAGGCTGGAGAAAATATAAAAGAAGTAATCGAAGAACTGCAAGAAGAAAATTAAAGAAAATGGAAGTTACAATTCACGGCCTAACCAAATAGCAAAAACCTCGTAGACTGCCCTACGAGGTTTTTGCATCACAAGTAAAA
>CANRJF010000073.1 GCA_947630855.1 uncultured Lachnospiraceae bacterium | reverse complement strand
TACAGGGAAATTAGAAAAATATACTTGTCAGATAAAAAGCAAAATGCTATAATACAGAAAACTTTAGATAAGATTTGTGATGTCCAGAGATAATAGGTGAAGGTACAAATGGATTGTTATGGAAGAAAAAAGGATTGGTATAGATAAGATTAAGGCCATATTATCAATGGCTTCAATGGCATTGTTGGCGATTCAACATTTTGTTGGGTTGGCTGCAGATAGTGTTAGCGTTTCATATATACCATTGTCAATTACTTTTTTGACAATATTTATTGGAACTATGGACGTGGAAAAAGAAAAAGGTATTAAATGGGTGTCATTGGCTGCGTCTGTTTTGATTATTTTAATTGGCTGCATTGTCTATACAGTACAAAGCTATGATATAGCCGTAGATGAAAATATATATATTGTATATACTAAGTTTATGTTTGGCTGCATAGGAGCATTATCTTTGGTTTTGAGTATCTTATATGTTAAACGAATACGTGAATTGGAATGATATGGAGGAAATTTAAATGGAGATTTTAACGGTTACTTTGTTCGTATGTATGATATTAGCTATCTCATATGTTTTATTTGGTAAGGAAATTAATAGAAAGAAAAAAGAAGAATGTGAGAAAAATCTGTTGCTCCGTAATTTTTATCAGCTTGAAATGGAGGGTATGGGAAAATTACAATTGGAGGGAACGGGTAGTGATGGAAATAGTGACTTTGAGTTTAGGCTGGCGGTAAAAAGGATACATCTGCCAAATGACATAAGGGTGCAGATTAATGAATAAATCAGAATTTTTAGAGTTTTATAATCAAGTGGTTAAAACTTTGGGAACACGTTTTTCCAGTGAATATCCTAACTTTACTTTTTGCGATAATTCATCTTCTGTATATGAAGAATATTTGAATCAAAAAACAATGTTAAGAGTTTTGTATGGAAAAGAAAACGAGCCGAATAAATCTTTGCTTGACAGGCATAAAGTATGCGCGTGTATGACGGTTGCCATTATAAAAGTGCGGTTGCTTAGCAGCAGTTTAGATTCCGATAATGGGTTTGAATTGTCCAATGCAGCAAGGATAAATGAACAACTGGCGTTTATGAGTGCATGGGAATTATTTAAAGGCTTTGTAATTTTACATGGAGAGAAACAGAACAAAAAATATAAACTTCCAAATACTTTTCATAATGTTTCATTTCTTGATACAATAACAAGGTCATTATTTTTTGCGAATCAGCTTAATTCTTTATCAACACCATTAATAGCTAATATATTCTTTCTTTTAGAAAAACATTGTGAGTTGCAAAATGAAGCAAAATATCAGGAAAAGTAAAATGAAAAGGGATATAAATAAAGCATGAAAGGATTAAATTATGCTGGGCACAATAATTTATATATTAATTATTTTTTTCATTGTACATAAAGTGGTAAAGGATAAAAAGAACAGAAAGAAAAAATCTGCCGATGCAGCCAGAAATACATACAGCCAGGGAAATTTGCGTCAATCATATCAGCCGCAGACACAGAGCCGGACAAACACACGGCAGACGCGTCAGTCCCAGACACAGAGCCGGACAGATGCACAGCAGGCATATCAGTCCCAGGCACAAAATGATTATCAGGCAAAACAGCAGGCGATGAAAGATTTAAAATACCGTCTGGAGCAAAAATACAAAAATCAACCTCCTTCCATGAACAAAAAACAGAAGGATGCATACAAACAGGAAAAGTCTATTTTGCAGCAGGCAAAACAGAACGTGGCAGAATATGATGCGGATGTTATGAAACGGACAGACAAAAAATGGCATGAAAAGGCCTGTGAACAAAATTTTTCCACATCATGGGAAGAAACGGACATGTTAAGCAGAGTCTATGATTTGATGGTGACAGGTTACAGCGGAAATCTTAATTTTCAACGGGATTTTTTGGCAGAGGGAATGGATATGATTAACCGGATAGGAATGATAGACGATAATATGGGAAGCATAGAATATAACAGTGAATGGATGATATAAGGAAGCGGGTGTTATTATGAATCGCCAGATACCAAAGCCTTTTGGGCGATACAGGCATTTTAAGGGAAACGAGTATCAGATTATCTGCATTGCAAAGGATGCGGAAACGCTGGAGGACATCGTGGTGTACCAGGCATTATATGGAGAGTGTTTGTGTTACACCAGACCTTTATCTATGTTTTTAAGTGAAGTGGACCATGAAAAATATCCTGATGTGGAACAAAAATACCGCTTTCAGGAGATAGATGGGACAGAAGGAAGTTTACAGGAAAAATCTGTAAAGAAATCCCAGGGGAAAAACAACAGGAGGCTGGAGATTCCTGAGCCAAAGCCCGGAGAAGCCGACCCGGCGCTGCTGGCATTTTTGGATGCGGACACCATAGCAGAAAAATCAAATGTGCTGGTGTCCGTACGCCACAGGATTACGGACCGCCTTATTGATGATATGGCAGTAACCCTTGATGTAGTAATACCCGAGGGTGATGTGGATACCAGGTATCAGCAGTTATTAAGCAGTATAAAAACCATGCAGCGGTATGAAACGGAAAGATTGAGATAGGCAGCATTCATGGCTGCCTATCCGTTTTTTGGCTTAAGGTGCTGTTGTGGTATTTCTCAGAAAAAGTAACATCTTCTCCATACCATGGAGGCGGGACAAATGCATTAGCTTCTTCTTCCGTGTCAAATTCTACTTCCGCAAGAAGAAGAGGGGCAAGTTCGTCCAAAAAAATATCCAGTTCAATAGTGTATTTTTCAAGATAAGGTATCTTATATCGTATTTTATGAATCAGGATGCCGTCTGCTTTAGGACGAAGATGTTCATAAGCATCCCCGGTAAGGGGAAGGTTATATTCTTCCCGTACCATAAGCCCTTTACCCTTGTAAGTTAAAATATAGTCATTATCTGCCTTTCGGATGCGCACAACAGGATTTGTGGACAAATATCCCTGTTCCAATTCCTGGCAGGGATAGTTTTTGTAATGCTCCGGCAGATGTTTTACCAGAAATTTGCGTTCGATTTCCATGGCAGAACCTACTTATATATGAGATGCTGTTTAACATCATCTATCACAGACGAATCATTGAAATAACCTACAATGGCAAGGCCGAAATCAATAGCAGTTCCCATGCCCCGGCTGGTGATAATATTTCCGTCTGTTACCACATTATCGGTAAAATGGGATGCACCCGTTAATTTTTCCTCAAATCCCGGGTGGCAGGTGGCTTTCTTTCCTTCCAGAATCCCGGCAGCCCCAAGGACGGAAGGAGCGGCGCAGATTGCACATACCAGTTTTCCGGCAGTGGCAAATTCTTTAATAATGGAAACAACGCCGGAATGTTTTCCCAGATTTAAAGTCCCCGGCATGCCTCCCGGGAGTATAATGCCGTCCAGTTCCTTAAAGTCAACATCTTCAAAAACCGTATCCGTTAAAAAAGTGATATTGTGGGAACCAGTGATGGTATTGGTTTTATTAATGGAAATAGTAACAATGTCCATTTTTGCCCGGCGTACCACATCCACCACGGCGAGCCCTTCGATTTCCTCGCAGCCGTCAGCCATAAAAATTCCTAATTTACTCATTTCACAGACCTCCATTTTTACTTAGTTGTTTTTTAGGTTTATAAAAGAATCATAACACAATTTTTTCAGTCTTGCCATAAAGAGTTGCATAATCATACTTCAGAGCACACATATTATTACAATTCACGGTTTAACCGCAAGCGGTTATCCCATGAATTGCAACTTCGCGAGCCCATTTTAAGAATTTGCTACGCAAATTGGGGCTCGCTCACACTTGAATCATGTTCTGGGCCTACCGCTCAGCGAGTGAGCGGTTAGGCCATGAATGGTAATCACATATTTGCAAAATGATTTGCTGTTATCGTTGAAATAGAGAATAACTGTTGGCAAATCATTTGGCTTACGGGTATAAAATACATAATATGGTGAAACTTTCCAAACATAAAAATAAGATTTAAATCCATACTATTCTCAGGATAAACAATCAAGTTTATCCGGGAGAAAACCGGCAGCAGCCGGAGAATACTTTGGAGGTAGAAAAAGCTATGGCAAATTCAAACAAAAGCAATAGAGTTGAGGTACCAGAAGCAAAAGAAGCATTAAACCGTTTTAAGCAGGAGGTAGCGTCTGAACTTGGTGTTCCTTTGAAAGACGGTTACAATGGCGACTTAACTTCCCGTCAGGCCGGTTCTATCGGTGGCGAGATGGTTCGTAAAATGATTAAGAGCCAGGAAGAGAAAATGTCTTCCGGACAGTAAACAAAATAGGTAAGAAATGTGAAAACGCTGCATAAATGCAGCAAAAGGCAGGGCCAGAGGGAACCAAATCTTCTGGCTCTGTTTTTGGTTTGAATTATAATATCAAAAAATTGTAAAAAAATTATTAAATTTTACTTGCAATTTATGTAAAAATGTGGTAAACTTATCTCAATTCACCACCGAAAACATAAAAGGTAAAGGAAGAGAGGGTAATAATATGAGAGAGAAAATGAGATTAATTATTCCGGCATTAGCATTGATGGTAACTTTAGTACTTTGCTGTATGCAGCCAGTGGGCGTTGCAGAGAAAGACAATTCTTTGTATCCCAATACGGTAATTGCTTCTGAGAGCGTAAGAGAAGATGCAGATGATTTGGCAGTATCTTCCGGCGTTTCAGCAAGCATTTATGACAATGTAGCTGTTGCAACAAATACCGTTTTTGTAAAATAGCTTGGAAGTTTTATATAAGTTTATAACACAGAGAAACAGTATTTTGCATTTTTAGGCGGCAGAGGCGGCGTGTGCGTCCTGTGCTCATAAAAATGTGCAAATAAAAAAAGGGAAAGAAGAGAAAGACAATGAAAATTAGAGAGAAAATGAGGCTGATTGTGCCGGCATTGACATTAATGTTGACACTGATTATTTGTTGCGGAGTAGAACCGGTACATGCTGAAGAAGTGAACACGGCAGTCCCGGCTCCGACAGTTAGTGCGGAAGCGACCAAAAAACCTGGCGAGGCTGAGGTTAAGATTAGTCCCGTTCCGGGAGCAGAAGGGTTTAAGATTCAAAGTTCTACCGACCCGGCGTTTGGAGCATTTCAGGAGATTAAAGTTCCGGCAGAAAAAACAAGTGTTATCCTTACATATTTAGTTCCAAAGAAAGTCAACTATATCAGGGTATGTTCTTATGGAAAGAATGCAAAAGGCAAAGAAGAAAGCAGTGATTGGAGCACTGTCTGCTAGGTAAGCACAAAAGGCGGAAAGACTATCGCAAATGTCAACTCTAAGATGTCAATTGAGGCAGATGTTACATTAAAAGGTTCGGGAAGCGGTTATCACGCAAAACTTGTTATGTGTACGCCTACTTCTGCTGTTTCTTATGGACTTCAGTTTGATGAACATGCAGTGGCACCCTATACAGGCAAGATGGTGACATTAATTGAGAATGTTTCCAGTAATAATGCAGGAGGCCAGAAATATACAAGACCTTCCGGTAAATCATTGAAAAAAGGAAAGACTTATCATCTGATGATGACATTAAATAAAAAGGGAAAAGGCAACGTATATTTGGATTACAAGAAAATCGGCAGCTTTACCCAGAAAAATCTTACAAAAGAGGCATGTTATCTTAGAATTGAAGCTTGTGCCCGGTTAAACGGAGACAAAGTAGACGCTACATTTTCCAATGTAAAATGTAAGTGGAACGGTAAGTTTGATTCCAGCAAGATATTAGGTCAGAAGTTAGGCTGGACTGAATTTAAGCAGAATAAAGGTCTTAAATTTAAGGTTAAGAAGGACGGAAGTATTCGTATGTACGGTAAAATTAAGGGAATTAACGGTGACTGGGACAGCGATTATGAAAGTGTATCGGAAATTCTTCAGTTTCAGGAATAGTGAATAGTAAGTTGATGATGAGCATCCCTTTGCAGGTATTTGCAGAGGGATGTATTTTCATTGAAATAGAGAATATCTGTGGGCAAAGAATATGTTTTCAAAACAAATTAAACAATTATGGGAAGAATGGTATCAGACAGAAAAACCCAAGAAGATATCTAATGGAATCTATGTCATACCGTTTGTGTGTATTATGCTGTGTATCGCAGGAGTTATCATAATGGCTAAGTTTTCTGAAAATCTGGGTCTGGCAGTCATGTTTTTTGGTCTTGTATGCTGGATAATAGTTGGCTTTAAGGTATCTGGAGCAGAGACAAAAACGACACAGTCAGCAGAAGAATTCTGTTGGAGTAAAGGAGTATATACAGTAGGGAAAGGAACAGAATTTCCATTTTTACCTGTTGATGCGCAGTTTATACTGGGAGGCAGATGCTTTTCCTATAGAAATGAAAAAGTAACTTTGTATGATACCTATTATGCTAACCAGAATAACCGTCCGGGAATCGTAGTAGAGATTGAGCCGTTGTATGCGATAGGAGAAGGTACTCCTAAATGGAAAAAAGGTCATGTGCAAGTACCAGACACTCTGGGATTAAGCGGGCAGTGTGTAAAATGCATAGAACAGATAATGAATCATCATATGTGTATACCGAAATGTTACAGGAATGGGGATAAATTTTATATTTATGCTGAAGATACAGCAATGGGGCTGATTGTAGATGAAAGTGGCATGTTGTATTCAAAGACCGGGGGAGCGCCGTGGAAAGGCGCAGATTGCCTGTTAGATATTATGAATGAGTGTTTGGAATAATAAGGGTGAGAAGGCGGAGCAGCATGTGGAAAAATGAAAACTGGATAAAAAGAATGATTTATTGTCTAAAGGTAATTCTGTTATAGCAGAAATTGAAGATATTGATATCAATATTCATCAGACAATACGCATAGACAGAATTTCCATGAATCCTTATTAGGCAGAATAAAAGAATGTCGAAAACCCGGCAAAATACTGCTTGTATTTTAAAATGTCATGTGTTATAATACTAAAATGACTGTGAGACGGTGGAAGTATGCCTATTTGAGAGCATTATACTCCAGAGCATACACATTTGCCAAATGATTTGCTATTCTGATTGAAACAGAGAATACTTGTTGGTAAAGCATTTGGCTCACGGATATAGATTGTGTACCGCCGATAGAAAATACTGTATAGAAATTACCCGCCAGGGCACACATACCCTCTGGGGCACACGTGCCACGCTTCGCGGGCAATAATAAGGAGGCACCCATAGGGCACATTTATACCCTCTGGGGCACACGTGCCACGCTTCGCGGGCAATAATAAGGAGGAGAACAGTTAGAATGAGTGTACAGGTAGAAAATTTAGAGAAGAGTATGGCAAAACTTACCATCGAAGTTCCTGCGGATAAGTTAGAAGCCGCTATTCAGGCAGCTTATTTAAAAGAGAAGGCAAAGATTGGCATCCCAGGTTTCCGTAAAGGAAAAGTGCCCAGGCATGTAATTGAGAAAATGTATGGTGCGGAAGTATTTTATGAGGATGCAGCAAATACATTGATTCAGGATAACTATAAACCGGCAATGAAGGAGAGCGGCCTTGATATCGTATCCCGCCCCACAGTGGATATTGTTCAGATTAAAAAAGGGGAGCCCTTTATTTTTACGGCGGAAGTGGCTGTAAGACCTCCTGTAAAACTGGGGAAATACAAGGGTATAACAGTTACCAAAATTGACACATCCGTGTCTGAGGAAGAGATTGACAAAGAAGTTGAGAGAGAAAGAAATAATAATGCCAGAACCATAACGGTAGAAGACCGCGCCATTCAGGATGGGGATACTGCGGTTATTGACTTTGAAGGATTTGTGGACGGTGCCGCATTTGAAGGGGGCAAGGCTGAGAATTATTCATTGAAAATCGGTTCCCATGACTTTGTTGGTGACTTTGAAGAACAGCTTATAGGAAAGAATGCAGGGGATGAAGCGGAAATAAATGTTACGTTCCCGGAGGATTACGACGAGGAAGATTTGGCAGGCAGGACGGCTCTGTTTAAGATTAAGATTCATGAAATTAAGACACAGGAGCTGCCGGAACTGGATGATGAATTTGCCCAGGATATATCTGAGTTTGATACTTTAGCCGAATACAGGGAAGATGTGAAGAAGAGGCTTACGGAAGCAAAAGAAGCAGAGGCAAGACGTACCAAGGAAGACGAAGCCATTAAGAAGATTGTAGATAAATCTTCCATGGAAATTCCCGATGCTATGTTAGAGACTCAGATAGAGAACATGATTGAAGAATTTGCCCAGAGAATTGAGCAGCAGGGATTAGGTTTTCAGCAGTATATGCAGCTTTCCGGTTTGACCATTGATAAGTTAAAAGAGCAGGTGAAGCCTGATGCAGTCAGCCGTATCCAAAGCGGTCTTGTATTAGAACAGATTGCAGAGGAAGAAAATATTGAAGTGACAGATGATGACTTTGCAGCAGAAGTGGAAAAAATGGCTGGTATTTACAGAATGAAGCCGGAAAAACTTATGGAAGTTATAGATGAAGAAGAGAAGGAGTCTATGAAGAAGGATATTGCAGTACAGAAGGCAGTGGAACTTATTATGGACAACGTAAAAGAGCGTGCAAAGGCAAAGAGCAAAAAAGAAAAAGAAGAGACAGAAGAAACAGAATAAAACATTATAATATTTCAGACAGACTGGTTCTGGTAGAGCCGGTCTGTTTTTAGAGGTTAGGAGGCATAATATGAGTTTAGTACCTTACGTCATTGAGCAGACCAGCAGAGGAGAACGCAGTTACGATATATATTCAAGACTGTTAAAAGACAGAATTATTTTTCTGGGAGAGGAAGTCACTGACACGGCGGCAAGCATTATTATTGCCCAGCTTCTTTTTCTGGAAGCGGAAGACCCGGGAAAAGACATCCAGTTATATATCAACAGTCCGGGAGGTTCCGTATCGGCAGGGTTTGGAATTTTTGACACCATGAATTATATTAAATGTGACGTATCTACCATTTGCTGCGGCATGGCAGCCAGCATGGGGGCATTTTTGCTGGCAGGCGGGGCACCGGGAAAACGTATGGCTCTTCCCAATGCCGAGATTATGATTCACCAGCCCATGGGAGGTATGCCCGGAGGAAGCCAGGCAAGCGATATGGAGATTACAACAAAGCATATTTTAAATACAAAGCGCAAAATCAATGAAATTCTGGCAAAAGAATGTAACAAGCCCGTGGAGATGTTAGAGAAAGATACGGACAGAGATAACTGGCTTAGCGCGCAGGAAGCTAAGGAATATGGCCTTATTGACATGGTAATAGCAAATCGGGAGTAGGAAAATGGCAGGAAGAAGTTTTATTGGCGGAGATGATAGAATTCGCTGTTCCTTTTGCGGGAAAACCCAGGAGCAGGTACGAAAATTAATTGCAGGCCCCAATGGGGCATATATCTGTGATGTCTGCGTGGATATCTGTGCGGAGATTATAGAGGAAGAATTTGAGGAAGAAGAGGAAGAAGTTTCAGAACAGCAGGAAATTAACCTGCTGAAACCGGAAGAACTTAAAAGTTTTTTGGACGAATATGTTATTGGCCAGGATAATGCCAAGAAAGTCCTTTCCGTTGCCGTGTATAACCACTACAAGAAGATTCTTGCAGGAGAAGATTTGGATGTGGAACTGCAAAAGAGCAATATTTTAATGCTGGGGCCCACCGGTTCCGGCAAGACCTATCTGGCACAGACGCTGGCGCGAATCCTCAATGTTCCCTTTGCCATTGCAGACGCCACCACGCTTACAGAGGCAGGTTATGTGGGAGAGGATGTGGAGAACATTCTCCTTAAAATTATTCAGGCGGCAGATTACGATATTGAGCGGGCTCAGCATGGAATTATTTATATAGACGAGATAGATAAGATTACCAAGAAATCGGAGAATGTGTCCATTACCAGAGACGTTTCCGGTGAGGGAGTTCAGCAGGCCCTTCTTAAAATATTAGAAGGCACAATGGCTTCCGTTCCGCCTCAGGGTGGAAGAAAGCATCCCCAGCAGGAATTAATCCAGATTGACACCACCAATATTCTGTTTATCTGTGGCGGGGCTTTTGACGGTTTAGAGAAAATTATTGAAAGCCGTCTGGACGAAAAAACCATCGGTTTTAATGCTACGGTGAAAGACAGGCGGGAGATGAACGTAGGAAAAGCATTTAAACATGCAATGCCCCAGGATTTCATTAAATTCGGATTGATACCTGAATTTATCGGAAGGGTTCCTGTAACAGTTTCCCTGGATTCTTTGGATAAGGATGCCCTTGTGCGTATATTGAAAGAACCGAAAAACTCCCTGATTAAACAGTACAGGAAACTGTTTGAGTTAGACGGTGTAGATTTGTATTTTGAAGAAGATGCTGTGGATGCAATTGCCCAGAAAGCATTGGACAGGCAGACAGGAGCCAGAGGTCTCCGTTCCATTATGGAAAATGTCATGATGGATTTAATGTATCGGATTCCGTCGGATACATCCATTACGGAGTGCACCATTGATAAGAAACTGGTAGAGAAGAAAGATTATATTGATTCTGTTGAGGAAGATGAACAGTTGTTGATAGAATCAAAAAGCGCTTAAGAGTGATAGAAGCTGCCGCAGTAATGAGTGGATTACTGTCGGCAGCTTTCAGTCCAGTATACATTCTTTTACAATATAGAAAAGAGGACTTTGTTTTGAGTGATATAGTTTTGACAATGCCCGCAGTGGCGCTTAGGGGAATGACTATTTTGCCGGGAATGGTGGCACATTTTGATGTCAGCAGGGAAAAGTCCATCCAGGCGGTGGAGGAAGCCATGATGGGAAACCAGCAGATTTTCCTGATAACCCAGAAAAATGTGGAGGAGGAAAATCCTGCCCAGGAAGATTTATACCAGATTGGCGTGGTGGCTGATATCAAACAGGTTATTAAGATGCAGAACAATATTATCCGCATCCTTGTGGAAGGGAAAGAGAGAGGTGAACTGGCGGAATTTGCCCAGACGGAGCCTTTCTTTTTGGCGGAAGTAATGACTTTTGAAAATGATGCGAAAAAAGAAGAGTATACCCAGGAGGTAAAGGAGGGAATGCTCCGTGCCGTCCAGGAGACATATGCCCAGTATGCGGCTATGAACCCTAAACAGGGCAAGGAGTTTGCCCGCCAGGTAGCGGAGACCCGTCAGGTGGAGCATCTTTTGGATATGATTGCCAATAATATTCCTATCCGCTATGAGGAAAAACAGAAGTTTCTGGAGGCAGTCACATTAGAGGAACGTTACGAAGTTCTCATGTCCATGCTTTTAAGCGAAGTAAATATTATCAGCATAAAAAGAGAATTTCAGGCAAAAGTAAAAGAGCGGGTGGATAAAAACCAGAAAGAATACCTTTTAAGGGAACAGATGAAAGTAATACGGGAGGAATTGGGGGAAGATAATACGGAATCTGATGCCGACCGTTTCCTGGAGATGCTGAAAAATGTAAAAGCAAAAAAGGAAGTAAAAGAGAAAATAAAAAAAGAAATAGAACGCTTTAAAAATATCAGTTCCAGTTCTTCCGAGAGTGCAGTGGCAAGGGGATATATTGAAACCCTGCTGGAACTGCCATGGGATAAAACCTCAAAGGACAATAAAGATTTAAAAAATGCCCGGAAAGTGTTAAATGATGACCATTATGGGCTGGAAAAAGTAAAGGAGCGGATGCTGGAATTTCTGGCGGTGAGAAATCTTACCAGTAAGGGGGAGAGCCCGATTATCTGTCTTGTGGGGCCTCCGGGAACAGGAAAGACCAGCATTGCAAAATCTGTGGCAAAGGCTCTGGATAAAGAATATGTGCGCATCTGTCTGGGAGGCGTAAGGGATGAAGCGGAAATCCGGGGGCACCGAAGAACTTATGTGGGGGCAATGCCCGGGCGTATTGCATTGGGCCTGCGCACAGCCGGGGTAAAAAATCCCCTGATGCTGTTAGACGAAATTGACAAGGTGAGCAGTGATTACAAGGGAGACACTTCCTCCGCACTTTTAGAGGTTTTGGATTCCGAGCAGAACGACAAATTTCGTGACCATTACGTGGAGATTCCCATAGATTTATCCGAGGTACTGTTTATCGCCACGGCTAATTCTATCCAGGATATTCCAAGGCCTTTGCTTGACAGGATGGAATTAATTGAAGTTACCAGTTACACGGAAAATGAGAAAATGCATATAGCGGACGAACATCTGGTGAAAAAGCAGATGAAGAAAAACGGTTTGAAAAAAGACCAGCTTAGCATCAGCAGGGAAGCATTGTCCAGGATTATCCGCGGCTACACAAGGGAGGCAGGAGTCAGGAATTTAGAACGAAAATTGGGAGAAATCTGCAGAAAAGCCGCAAGGGAAGTTTACGAGGATGATGAGAAAAAGGTAAATGTCACCAGGAAAAATATAGAAAAGTATCTGGGAAAAGAGAAATACAGTTATGAAAAAGCGGGAGAGACGGATGAAGTGGGAATTGTCCGGGGGCTGGCATGGACCAGCGTAGGCGGTGACACATTGGAAATAGAAGTAAATGTAATGCCGGGAAAAGGGGAATTTCAGCTTACAGGCCAGCTTGGGGATGTAATGAAAGAATCTGCCCAGGCGGGCATTAGTTATATCCGTTCTGTCAGTGAAGAATTTCATATTCCCAAAGAATTTTTTAAAGAAAATGATATTCATATTCATATACCCGAGGGGGCTGTGCCAAAGGACGGGCCTTCCGCAGGAATTACCATGGCAACGGCTATGTTATCCGCCATTACAAAACGAAAAGTGAAGGCAAATGTGGCAATGACAGGGGAGATTACCCTCAGGGGCCGTGTGCTTCCCATCGGCGGATTAAAGGAAAAAACCCTGGCTGCAAAAACGGCAGGAATAAAGACTGTCTGTGTGCCTAAGAAAAACCAGAAGGATGTAGAGGAAATTTCCCAGGAAATCAAGGATGGTTTAAAAATCGTGTATGTGGAAACCATGCAGGATGTTCTGGATGTGGCGCTGATATAAATGATTCAGGAGATACGAGATGGTAATAAAAAATGCAGAGTTGGAAACAGTGTGCGGAATCACCAGCAGGCTGCCGGAGAATTTGCTGCCGGAAGTGGCGTTTGCGGGTAAGTCCAATGTGGGAAAATCCTCCCTTATTAACGGGCTGATGAACAGGAAATCATTGGCAAGGACATCTGCCCAGCCGGGAAAGACGCAGACCATTAATTTTTACAATATTAACGGGGAAATATATTTCGTGGATTTGCCGGGATACGGTTATGCAAAAGTCCCGGAATCGGAAAAGAAAAAATGGGGCGTTATGATAGAAAATTATCTCCACACTTCAAAGCAGTTGAAAGCAGTTTTTTTACTTGTGGATATCCGTCATGACCCCTCAGCCAACGATAAGATGATGTATGACTGGATGGCTGAAAAAGGATATGCCCCGATTATTATCGCCACAAAGGCGGACAAGCTGAAAAGGAGCCAGCTTCCCAAACATGTGAAAGCCATAAGGGAAGGCTTGAAAGTCCGGCAGGGGACAAAAATTTTCCCTTATTCCGCTTTAAGCAAGCAGGGCAGGGAGGAGATATGGGAATATATTGACTCTTTCATTTTGGAGAGAGAAAAGGAGAATGAATGAAAGGGAAGTATGTTTTTGTAACCGTATTGTTAATGTCAGTGGCGATTTTGTGTTTCGCTTTTACCGGTATGTATGTAAGGGGCAGGCAGCAGGAGGATGAGAATCTTCATATCGTCACATCCTTTTATCCTGTGTACATTGCGGCGGAAAATATTGCGGGGCATGTGGAAGGGGTAAATCTGGAGAATCTCAGCGAGCCCCAGACAGGCTGTCTTCATGATTACCAGCTTACCCCGGAGGATATGAAATTGCTGTCAAAGGCGGATGTTTTTATTATCAACGGAGGAGGAATAGAAAATTTCCTGTCAAAAGTGGCAGGGGAGTATCCAGACCTTGTAATTGTGGATGCCAGCCAGGGGGTAGATTTACTGGAAGAAAACAGCCATGTGTGGATGAGCATTGCCAATTATAAGAAGCAGGTGGAAAATATTACCCGTGCCTTAGGGGAGATAGACCAGAAAAACAGGGAACATTATAAAGAACACGGGGAAGAATATCTGGCGGTCCTTACCATTTTAGAAAAACAGCAGGAAGAAATAAAAAATAAGATTCAGGGAGAAAAAATTATTTTGTTCCATGAAGCATATGATTATGTGGCATATGATTATGGGCTGGAAGTAGTTTATACCATGGATTTGGACGAGGAACGGCAGGTTTCCGCAGGGGAAGTGGCGGATGTGCTTGCCGCCGTAAAAGAAAACAATATTTCCGTAATTTTTGCAGAAGAATTATACGGCAGCGAAATGGCGGAAACGGTGGAGAAGGAATCTGATGTAAAGGTATATTACCTGGATACCTTAGTGCGGGGAGATTATGACGCCAACAGCTATCTGGACGGCATGTATGAAAATATTCAAACAGTTAAATTAGCATACGGGTTAGAATAATATGAAAAAAATCATTAAGCCCTGCGGGCTGCATTGTATTAAAATAAATCATCTGGGCGTGCGTTTTGGAGAGCAGGTTATTTTGGAGGACGTAAATCTCCATATCCACTGCGGCAGTTTAAATGCCATTATCGGCAAAAACGGAGCAGGAAAATCCACATTAATCCGGGCAATTTTAGATGATATTCCCCATGAAGGAGATATTGAGTTTAAAGACAGGGAAAATGGCGGAATCCGTAAACTGAAAATCGGCTATGTGCCTCAGATTGTTAATATAGAAAAAAACATGCCTGTTTCTGTATACGATTTAATTGCCAGTTACAGTTACCGTTTCCCTGTTTTTTTTAAAAAGAAAAAAAGTATCCAGAAGGAAATAGCAGAGGCACTGAGAGTCTTTGAGGTAGAGGATTTAATTGACCGGCAGATATGCAAACTCTCCGGGGGGCAGCTTCAGAGGGTCATGCTTGCCATGGCGATTATGGATGAGCCTAATTTATTGCTGTTAGACGAGCCTGTATCCGGCGTAGACCAAAACGGAATGGAACTATTTTACCGTACAATGGAATATTTAAAGGAAAATTTTGACCTTGCCATTATACTGATTTCCCATGACCTGGATTATGTGTTAAAATATGCCGACCAGGTTATTTTGCTGGACCAGACAATAAGAAAATCCGGCAGTGCAAAGGAAGTTTTTGCCAGCCAGGAATTTAAACAGGTTTTTGGGGCGGAGGAACTTCCAGGGTATGTATCCGGCGGGAAGAAACCAAAGAGAAAGGCAGGTGGCGTATTATGGGATTAGAGAGCCTGACTGCTTTTTTCCAGTATGGTTTTATGAGGAATGCATTTTTGGCGGTGCTGATTATCACCCCTTTGTTCGGCATGTTGGGGACCATGATTGTCCATAATAAAATGGCATTTTTTTCCGATGCCTTAGGACATTCTGCTTTGACAGGAATTGCCATTGGAGTAGTGCTTGGGGTGGCAGATACCAATGTAACAATGATTGTGTTTGCCGTTGCCTTTGCCCTTTTGCTGAATTATATCGGCAGCCGTGAAATTGCTTCCACAGATACCATAATTTCCGTGTTTTCTTCCTGCAGCGTTGCGGTGGGACTTGCCATCCTGTCAAAAGGCGGTAATTTCAGCAAATATTCCAGCCTGCTGGTGGGAGATATTTTAAGCATTACCAGGAAGGAAATTGAATATCTTTTGGTAATATTTGGGGTGGCAGTATTGTTTTGGTGCTTTTGCTTTAATTACCTTCACGCCGTCAGCATTCACAGGACACTGGCGAAAAGCAGGCATATTCCCGTAAAATTAATTGAAAATTTATTTGCGGTGGTCATTGCCCTTATCGTCACGCTTTCCATTAAGTGGGTAGGGATTTTGATTATCAATGCCCTTCTGATTCTTCCCGCGGCTGCAAGCAGGAATTTATCGGAAAATATGCGGGAGTACCATTTCTTTTCCGTTTTGTTTTCCCTGTTTTCAGGTATTATGGGGTTGTTTGTTTCTTATTACACCAATGTGGCAACAGGCCCTATGATTGTAATTATTGCATCTGTATTGTATTTTAGCACTTATGCTTACGCACGCTTAAAAATGTCATAAAAATAAAATTATATTTAACACAAATAAATTAAAAGGAGTTTTAACAAATGAGTGAAAAAGTTTTAGCAGTATCAGCAGGACATGAGATTACGGAAAAGGAATTAAATGAACTGATTGCAAATTACCCGCCGGAGCAGCAGCTTTATTTTTCCAATCCCCAGGCAAAAGATGAATTGTTAGAGCAGTTGATTGGTTTTCATCTTTTTGCAAAGATGGCGGAGGAAGAAAAAATCAGAGAATCCAAAGAGTATATAGAAACTTTAGAGAAAATGAAAAACGAACTGGCAAGCCATATGGCAGCTACCAGCGTTATTGACAAAGTGACGGTGGACGAAGGGGAAATTAAAAAATATTATGATGAAAATCCCAAACAGTTTATTGCCGGAGGCCAGGTGAGCGCAAAGCATATTTTAGTGGATGAAGAGAGCCAGGCGGAAAAAATTGCAAAGGAGATTGCAGAGGGCAAGCCTTTTGCAGAGGCGGCAAGGGAATATTCTACTTGCCCGTCCTCAGAAAAAGGCGGGGATTTGGGATATTTTGGAAAAGGGCAGATGGTGCCGGAATTTGAAAAAGCAGCGTTTAACGGTGAAATCGGCAAAGTATTAGGGCCGGTAAAGACGCAGTTTGGCTACCACCTGATATTGGTGGAGGATAAAAAAGAAGAGAAAACCGTTACCTATGAGGAAATCAAAGATAATCTGTATTCCCAGCTTTTGCAAAAGAAAAAACAGGAAGTTTATGCGCATACAATAAAGGAATTAGAGGCAAAATACGGAGTGGAAAGAAAATGCGGGTAAGAGGAGGTAGGTAATATATGGAATATAGTTTGCCCAAAGACCCGGTAATGCTTTTAAGCTATGTAAATACGCAGCTTCGGGACCATTACAAATCTTTTGAAGATTTCTGTGCTTCGGAAAATGTGCAGAGCGATGCAGTGGAAGCCAAGCTGGACGCTTTGGATTACAGATATGACGTGGTGAAAAACCAGTTTGTGTAGCCGTTTTTCCCTTATGGATACCGTCTCTTCTGCGGACAGAAGAGGCGGTATGTTTTTCGATTATTTTCCCATTTCCCTGGATTTTTCCACACAGGCCCGCTGGGCACTGATAATGGCGTCTCTGAACCCTTTTTCTTCCAGTTTGGCAACAGCGGCAATGGTTGTACCGCCGGGGGAGCATACGGCATCTTTTAATTCTCCCGGATGCTTTCCGGTTTCCAGTACCATTTTTGCGGCGCCTAAGACGGACTGGGCTGCGAATTTGTAAGCCTGGGGCCTTGCCATGCCGTCAGCAACGGCAGCGTCCGCCATGGCTTCAATCAGCATGTACACATAGGCGGGGGAAGAACCGCTGACGCCTGTTACCGTGTCAATAAGGGATTCCGGTACAATTTCGGCTTTGCCGAAACTTTCAAAGACAGCAACCATCTCCTCCATTTCTTCGGAGGATACATTTTTGTTGCAGCACAGGGCGCTCATGGATGCCCCAACTAAGGCAGGGGTATTTGGCATGACACGGATTAATTTAATATCCTTATGAAAAAGGTTTTCAATTGTCTTTATAGATTGTCCGGCGGCAATGGATACAATCAAAGCGTCCGGCTTCACGGTATCCCTGATTTCAGGAATGACAACGGAAAGAAGATGGGGTTTTACCGCCAGTAAAACAATATCTGCATTTTTAACGGCCTGGGTATTGTCTGTTGTAGTGTGAATGCCGTACTGCTTTTTTAAAGAAACGCAGGTATGTTCTATTTTATCCGCCAGGGTTATCTGTTCCGGCTTTAAAAGATTAGCATGCAAAATGCCGCCCATAATGGCGGAACCCATATTGCCTCCGCCAATGAATGTAATGGATTTGTTCATGATAGACCTCCTGTTTCGTGTTTTCACTATTTTATCACTGTCATAGAAAAATTTCCATAAATTTTCTTTTGACTATCCCCATTTTTTATCGGCAAAAGCCGTTTTTTCCCTAATTTACTGGTATCCGCCTTATCTGCTGTGATGTGTTTTGACATTTGCAAAAGTAACTGCATGGATAAAAATCCTC